>JAIRZC010000094.1 GCA_031267455.1 Accumulibacter sp.
CATGGCGACACATCTCCGTTTTCCGGGCGAGGCGCGGTCGGAAGACGCCGCCAGCTTACCCCGCGGATTTCCGGCGTATTTCCAGTCATCTCCTTGCGCGAATATGCTGTGACAGCACATCCGGTTTTTGATAAACGCGCAAGAAGATTTTGTCCGACGAGACTCGTTGCGCCCAGAACACCCACGTGTTCTCTTTCATCCATAAGCGACCTCAACTTGCCATTTCGCGGAAAAGGAATGCATGAGCCCATTCTAAGGATGGGGCGAAAACGGGCGGCTAGTCAAGTTTGTTGAGCGCCACCGAAATCTGACGTCGAAAAAAATGACGTAAAACCACCAAAGCGAAGCGTAACCACACGCCGAGAACGACGAACCCCATCAGAATGACCGGGTAGTCGCTCCGGAAAAATTTTCGGTAGAAGCGAATCATCCCCTTGTGCTTGTGCCATTCAACGAAGATGTGGCGCGTGCGGCTACATGCGCCCAGGGCGTGGCTGAAGCGCGCGTGGGGGACGAAGAGAATTTTCCATCCCTTGATGCGGAAGCGCATGCACCAGTCCATGTCCTCGCAGTGAAGAAAATAAGCCTCGTCCCAAAGCCCGACATCTTTCATCGCTTCGCGTTTCACGAGCATGCAAGCGCCGGAAATGGCCTCTATTTCGACTGTTTGGTCTGGCAGGAGTTGCTTGTGCAGATGAAAGTCTGGGAAGAGTTTCGGGAAAAGTCTGGAAAGACGATGTAAGCCAAAAGCGCGGACGAAAGATATCCAAGGTTTGGGAATCGCCCTGCGGCAGCCCTCCTGTTCGGAGCCGTCCTCATTCACCAAAAGGCCGCCCGCCATGCCGGCGTGCTCATCCGAACGCAGTTCCGACATAAGAGACACCAATGCCTCGGGCTCGAAATGGCAATCAGGGTTCAGGAAGAACAGGAAGGAGGCGGAAGCGGCCGCTTTTATGCCGATGTTGCAGGCAGTGGAAAAACCCAGGTTATCCGAATTCCGAACGATACGGATACGAGGTGATTCGGGTAGCGTGCCGAGGCTTTCATCACTCGACGCATTGTCGACGACGATGATTTCGATATCGAGCGGGACGGCAAGCAAGGATTCGACGCTGCCGAGAAGGAGCGCGCCCGCGTTGTAATTGACGATGATCGCGGCGATCGATGCGTTCAATGAGGAACTCCTCGATATTTTCCGCTTTTGCCTCTCATTCCGTCGAGCAGCCCAAAAACCATCATTTTGAAATGCTCGAAGCGCGGTTTGGCAAAGAACGAATAGAAAACGAATTTGAGCAACAGGTAGTAGCCGTCAACGACTTTCCAACTAAGCGGTACCCAGGGTTTTTTGTATAGCAGGAATGCGTTCCTAAAATGATAGAAATGCCTCAATGAATTATGATATATGATTTTTTTTCCGAAAAAAAGTATGGGAGTATCTCCAAGTCGATGCTGCATGTGCGCTGAGCATACGCCATAATTTCTATACCCCTTGTCTTTCGCACGCAATCCCCATTCGATATCGACGTAGTCGATAAAGAAGTCTTCACGCATTTCACCTATAGCCATAAGCATATCCATTGGGATTAAACAGCCAGAAGAAATTAAATAATCCGCCTTCATTACAGTATTGGGGCACGTACACGTGCAATGAATACGCCTTAGACCCTTTGTGCGTATAAATGAAGAATGTTTTTTTTGGTCGTCCAAACAACATGGTCCTACACAAGCCGCGTCCGTCCTGTCTTCCAATGCCTTGAGTAATTCCCCGACCATGTCGGTGGCCGGGATGCTGTCTTGGTCGAGCAAGAGGACATGCGTGGCGTCGAGCGTCTTTGCCAGCCGGATTCCCTCGTTTTGCGCCCTCGCGATCCCCAGGTTGTCTCCCAGAGATAAAAAGTGCAGGCAGGGTTTGTGGGGAAAAAAGCGAGGGTCGTTTCCGTTATCGACGATGATGATGTGCGCGACCTGCGAGACGGTAGCGTCCAAAAGGGCTCGCAACCTTTGCAAATCCGGGCGGTAAGTGACGACGACAGCGACGACGCTTGTCATTCCCCGGTGTCCGGCTTACGCGAAGCCTCGCGGATTACCGCTTTGCCAGTGCCAGTGGTCACGGCACATCGCGGCAAGGTCGCGTTCCGCCCTCCAGTCGAGCAAACTTTCCGCCAGGGCCGGGTCCGCGTAGCATGCGGCCACATCGCCGGCGCGGCGCGGCGCGATTCGATAAGGGATCGGTCGACCGCAGGCGTTTCCGAACGCCTTGACGACTTCCAGGACGCTATGGCCTCTGCCCGTCCCGAGGTTGAGCGTGAGGCAGATCGGGGGGGTGATACGTTCGAGATACTCCAGCGCTTTGATGTGCCCCCGCGCGAGGTCGACAATGTGGATGTAGTCGCGGACGCCGGTACCGTCCGGCGTCGGGTAATCCTTGCCCCAGATATTGAGCGTCTCACGCCGTCCGATGGCGACTTGCGCGATGAAGGGGACGAGATTGTTCGGAATGCCCTGCGGGTCTTCGCCGATGAGACCGCTCTCGTGCGCGCCTGCGGGGTTGAAATAGCGCAGGATTCCGATACGCCAATCGGGTTCGGCGCGACAAAGATCCCGCAGGATTTCTTCGATCATCAATTTGGTGCGGCCGTAGGGATTACTTGCCGAAAGCGGATGATCCTCGGTGAGGGGAAGGCGTTTCGGCTCGCCATAAACGGCGGCCGACGAACTGAAAACGAGCGTATTGACGCCCGTAGCCCTCATCGCTTCCAGGAGGCGGAGCGTTCCGCAAACATTGTTGTCGTAATATTCCAAAGGTTTTTCGACCGATTCGCCGATGGCCTTCAGTCCGGCGAAATGTATGACTGCCGAGCATTTCTGTCGGCGCAGGACAGTTTCGATCGCGTTGCGGTCACGAATGTCGCCCCGGACGACGGCGAGGGGCCTCCCCGTGATTTTTTCGACTCGGCGGGGAACTTCCGGATGACTGTTGGAGAAGTTGTCGTAAACCGTGACATCGAACCCTGCGCCGAGCAATTCGACGCAGGTATGTGAACCAATGTAGCCCGCGCCTCCGGTAAGCAATACGCGCATGAAAGACTCTTTTCATTCCATTTTTCAAATCGTGCGCGCCGGTATTGCCTTGCCGCGGCGCTATTCGCTATTCACGATCCTCCCCTCTGGATCGTCGGCGACTCATGAGCGCGAAATTATACCCTGTGCCGCTTCGTTCGAGGCAATGGCGGAGTCGCCAATCCAAGGCTTTTCAGGGATGTTCCCCAAAAAGCTTGGCATTTTGACTTGACGCGGAAAATGAGTACAATATATGGTTCTTTGCTCTATCTTTGGGGTCCACACTATGTATGCGGTCATAAAAACCGGCGGCAAGCAATACCGGGTTGCCGACGGCGAAAAATTGAAAATAGAACAGATACCTGCAGAAGTTGGCGCGGAAATTACCCTTGATCAAATCCTGATGGTCGGCGAAGGCGAGTCCGTGAAAATC
>JAIRZC010000117.1 GCA_031267455.1 Accumulibacter sp.
GGCGCTTTTGTCGACGACGACGAAGTTCATCGCGTCGTCGATTACTTAAAACGCGTCGGCGCCCCGGATTACGTCGAAGGCATCCTGACGAACGGCGATTCCGGCGAGGATGGCGATGGGAACGCGACAGGAGAGGAAGAAAGTTTCGACGCCGAATCCGACCCACTCTACGATCAGGCTGTCGAAATCGTCCTCAAGAACCGGCGCGCGTCGATCTCGCTCGTGCAGCGCCACCTGCGGATCGGCTACAATCGCTCGGCGCGGATGATCGAGGCGATGGAAAAGGCGGGCCTCGTCTCCGCGATGGACAACCGCGGCGGACGTGAAGTGCTTGCGCCCGCCTCCGCGGTAAAAGAGACTCAATGAAAAGCTTCGGACTTCCGCGCGTGTTTTTCGGAGCGGCGCTTTTTCTCGCGTCGCGGATCGCTTGCGCCGGAGCGATCGACACACTCAACCGTTTCCTTGGATCGACGCGGACGCTGCGCGCCGAATTCACGCAGACCGTCACGGCGAAAAACGGAAAGCCGCCCCGTCAATCGGAGGGCCGGATGATCGTCTCGCGTCCCGGAAAATTCCGATGGGAAATAGATCGTCCGTACAGTCAACTGATCGTCGGTGACGGACAAAAGATATGGATGTACGATCCCGACCTGAACCAGGCGACTTTCAAAAGCGCGGAGGCCGCGTTTTCCGGGACGCCCGCCGCCCTGTTGATCGGCGGGAAATCCGCGCTTGACGAAGCCTTTCATCTGCGCGAGATCGATTCTGGAAAGGACGCGCTGGAGTGGCTCGAAGCGAAGCCGAAAACACAGGAGAGCGGGTTTGAAAAAATACGGATCGGCTTTTCGGGGAACTATCTGGCGGCGATGGAAATCCACGACAACTTCGGTCAAACGACATCGCTGCGATTTTCCCGTGTCGAGTACAATCCGGCGATCGAACCCGCGCTCCTCATCTTTACGCCGCCCGACGGAACCGACATTCTTGGCGAATGAGCTTTTTTCCCTGCCGCATCCGGTCCCTCTCGCCGAGGCGTTGCGCCCGAAAACGCTGGACGAAGTGGTCGGGCAGACGCATTTGCTCGGCGAAGGCAAGCCCCTGCGCCTGGCTTTCGAAGCCAGGAAACTCCATTCGTTGATTCTCTGGGGACCGCCCGGCGTCGGAAAAACGACGATCGCCCGCCTGATGGCCGACGCTTTCGATGCGGAATTCATCGCGCTCTCGGCCGTTTTTTCGGGCGTCAAAGACATCCGCGACGCGGTCGCGCGCGCTGAGGCGGTGCAGACGCAATACGGCCGTCCGACGATACTTTTCATCGACGAAGTCCACCGCTTCAACAAGGCGCAGCAGGACGCTTTCCTGCCCTATGTCGAAAACGGTCTCCTGACGCTTGTCGGCGCGACAACCGAAAACCCCTCCTTCGAAGTCAACTCCGCGCTTCTTTCGCGCTCGGCCGTCTATGTGCTGAATCCACTGACGACGGGTGAATTGACGACGCTGTTCGAGCGCGCGCGCTCCCGCGCGCTCGGCGCTCTGTGCTTTGGCGACGACGCGCGGGAGCGGCTCATCGGCCTTTCCGACGGCGACGCGCGCCGACTCATCAACCTGCTCGAACAGATGCGCACCGCCGCCGAAATTGCCGGGGTCACGCAAATCGACGGCGATTTCGCGAACAACGCGCTTGCGCAGAACCTGCGCCGCTTCGACAAAGGCGGGGAAAATTTCTACGATCAGATATCCGCGCTCCATAAATCGGTGCGCGGATCCAACCCGGACGCATCGCTCTACTGGTTCTGCCGAATGCTCGACGGCGGAACCGATCCGCGTTACCTCGCGCGGCGCATCATTCGCATGTCGTGGGAAGACATCGGGCTTGCCGACCCGCGCGCGGCTCAAGTCGCCTTGGCGGCCGCCGAAACCTACGAGCGCTTAGGATCGCCCGAAGGCGAACTCGCGCTCGCCGAAGCGGTCATCTATATGGCGATGGCCGCGAAATCAAACGCTTCTTATACTGCCTTCGGCGCGGCGAAAAGCTTCGTCGCCAGGGACGCCTCGCGCCCGGTTCCGTTGCATTTGAGGAACGCGCCGACCAAGCTGATGAAAGCGCTCGATTATGGAAAAGCTTACCGCTACGCGCACAACGAAGCCGGAGCTTACGCGGCGGGTGAAAATTATTTTCCCGAAGACATGCCGCCCGTCGAATGGTATCGTCCGGTCGACCGCGGTCTCGAAATCAGGATCGCCGAAAAACTGGCGCACTTGCGCGCGCTCGACCGGGACGCGCGAAAAAAGAAAAATTCCGAGGAATCCGAAAAAACCGGAGATGGACATGCTTGACCTACAACTTTTGCGGACGAATATTGCCACGATACGCGATCGGCTTGCCACACGGACTTTTGATCTCGACATCGCCGCTTTCCAGGCGCTCGAAAGCGAGCGGAAAATCTTGCAGACGCGCACACAGGACTTGCAAGCGCGACGCAACGGCCTGTCGAAAGAGATCGGCCGGATCAAGGCGCGGGGAAACGACACCTCGGTCCTCATGGCCGAAGTCACCGCGATCAAGGACGAACTCGACGCCAGCGAAACGCGCCTTGCTGAATTGCTCGGAAACCTCAATGCTTTTTTGGCCTCGACGCCCAACCTGCCGCAGCCCGATGTTCCGGTCGGCGCCTCCGAAGCCGACAACATCGAGATCCGCCGCTGGGGCAAACCGCGCGACTTCGATTTCCCGGTAAAGGACCATGTTGATCTCGGCGAAGCCTTGGGACTGCTCGATTTTCCAGCGGCAGTAAAAATCGCGGGGACTCGATTTTCACTGATGAAAGGGCCGCTTGCGCGCCTGCACCGCGCGATTGCCCAATTCATGCTCGACATTCACACGATCGAGCACGGCTATACGGAAGTCTATACGCCCTATCTCGTCAATACGGACAGCATGACGGGAACCGGGCAGCTTCCGAAATTCGAGGCCGATCTCTTCAAGATACTGCGGCCAGACGCTGAACCTCTCTACCTGATCCCGACGGCGGAAGTTCCGGTCACGAACATCGTTCGCGGCGATATCGTCGCACGTGAAAACCTGCCGCTGAAATTCGCTTGCCATACGCCGTGCTTTCGCTCCGAAGCCGGCTCCTACGGAAAGGATACGCGCGGAATGATACGGCAGCACCAGTTCGACAAAGTCGAACTCGTCCAGATCGTCGCTCCGGAAAAATCGCCGGAGGCCCACGAGGAATTGACGCGCCACGCCGAGACGATCCTCGAAAGACTGGAACTGCCCTACCGCCGCATCATTCTTTGTACTGGCGACATGGGCTTTTCCTCGTCAAAGACCTACGACCTCGAAGTCTGGCTGCCCGGACAGAACGCTTACCGCGAGATTTCCTCGTGTTCCAACTACGAAGCCTTCCAGGCGCGGCGGATGCAAGCGCGCCTCCGCTCCGGGAAAAACCGGACCGAATTCGTTCACACGATCAACGGATCGGGACTCGCCGTCGGCCGCACACTCGTCGCCCTCATGGAAAACGGACAGCGGCGCGATGGCGGCATCGACATCCCCGAAGCGCTGCGCCCCTATATGAACGGCGCCGAAAAGATCGGCTGAATACACCTCGTCCGAAAATCGCCCCGAGATTTTCGCGCGTCCTTCCGGCGACGTGAGAACGGCAGGGCGGGAATCGCGCGCACTCGCCCGACTTATGCTAAGATTCCGCCTCCCGCGGAGAGGTGGCAGAGTGGTCGAATGTACCTGACTCGAAATCAGGCGTACCCCCAGGGTACCGTGGGTTCGAATCCCACCCTCTCCGCCAGGATACCCAAAAACTATCCAAACGTTTCCCATATAAAGCAGTAAAAAATCCTGGAACCCCGTGTATTTCTGCGGAAATGCCCCAATCTCCCGCAACTTTTGCAACGTTGTCGCATATTTCAGCAGATTGGTTTTGCAGGTAGAATGTGGGCATCCCCTCCCGTTGAGTTCGCGATGCCTGCAAACAAGCCAAAAGACGCCCAGCGCGCTGCGGGAAAGCGCGTTTACGTTCGCAAGAAACGATGTGGGCGGAACAGAGGGTGAAAGAGAGAGCGGCATGAATCCCGCGGCACCGGAACCCGCTGCCTGGCAACTCTCGCTTGTTTTGGCGGGAATTTTGCTCTCTCCCGTCGCCTGGTGGATCATCGCCATGCGGCAGCGCCGGAGGGGGCGCGGCTTTGTCGCGCGGCATTTGCTTGGCGCGCTGGGCGGATTTTTGCTTCCTTTTCTGTTTTGCTTCGCCGCGCTTATTCCCGGTCAACGCCCCTTGGGAAAAATCATCGGCGCCGTCTTTTTTGGACTGATTGGCGGGGCGCTCTGGTTGATACTACGCGCTCCCGCATCGCGGGCCGATCGGCAGGCCGCCAGCCGCGAACGGAAAGAGGCCAGGAAAAAGGGTGCGCCGGAAGTGAATGCCCAGGGAAGCCAAAATGAAAACGAGCCAGTCGCCAGATGGCGATGGTAAGAAACTTAGAGCCGGATTT
>JAIRZC010000051.1 GCA_031267455.1 Accumulibacter sp.
TTCCGCCCGAAGGGCGGTGAAATCAAAAGAATGTGGCGCAAAGCGCCGAAGAATACGTTTTTCTGGATTCCCGCCTTCGCGGGAATGACGTGTAGGTTTCCCTTGTGGGAGGACAGGAACCGCAAGCGCTAAAGTAGCCAAAAGCCGTTGCTGTCCCTTCGCCGCCTTAGGGGGAAAACGAGGTTACTTCAGGTAAACGATCCCTGATTTCCGATACCTGTCATCCGATGGGCGGGGCTTTATTTCGCCCCGATGCCGAGCCAGCCTTTTATCGTCCCCAGAATACCCTGTTTCATCGCTTCCAGCTCCTGGTTCTTGAGGGAACCGATTGCCTTGTTCGTATACTCTTTCAGAGCCAGTTTATCCTGCGTGGTAAATTTCGCGCTTTCGTTCTTGTTTTCATTTTTCTCTTCCATGACGACCCTCCTCGTGGCTTCAACCCAAGCGACGCGACCCTTTCGAAGAAGTCTATGTTCGCGCCGGACAAAATGCAAGCCCATGGGCATGCGTTTTTCCGGCGCATCCAAAAGCAGCCTCGCTGACGCCGGATACCTTCGCATCCTCCCGGAAAACCTCTTCCGCGCCGTGCCGCGGACTCGGCGTCCGGTCTCGAATTTTCGAGCGATTCGGTTTATCATAGGGAATTCGCGGTGAAGGGATTTCGCCTTTGTCCGCTTCGGTCGAAACCCCGAAGGAACGGCCACAAAAACGAGACGAGGTTTGACGCCTTGTATGAAAACCGATGACGCACTGATTTCCGCCCCTTCGATCCCGCTCCGGATTCCGCCGAAAACGATTGCCCTGATCGGAAAATACCGCAGCCATGACCTCTCCGGCCTTCTGGCGACCTTGGCGCGGCCTCTGCATAAACAGGGAGTTGCCGTCCTGATTGAAAAAGCGACGGCGAGCAATTTCGATGCCTCGACGCCGCCGCCGTGCTGGGAAGTCTGCGATTTTTCCGAAATAGGCGCGCGCGCCGACCTTGCCATCGTCCTGGGCGGTGACGGAACGATGCTTCACACAGCGCGTAAACTTGCGCCTTACCGGGTTCCGCTCGTCGGCGTCAATCAGGGGCGGCTCGGCTTCATGACGGATATCGCGCGCGACGACCTGCTCTCGAGTGTGGACAGCCTTTTGCATGGAGATTTTCTGCCCGAGGAACGAATGCTTCTCGAAGCGAAAATCGTCCGGGACGGCGAGGCGATCGCTTCTGGCCTCGCGCTCAACGAAATCGTCGTCGACAAGGGCGGGATTAGCCGCCTGATCGAATTCGAGCTTTTCGTCGATGGTGTTTTCGTTTACGGCCTTCACGCGGATGGACTGATCATTTCGACGCCGACGGGTTCGACGGCGTATTCGCTTTCGGCCAACGGCCCGATCATGCATCCGCAAATTTCCGGAGTCGCGCTCGTTCCGCTGTGCCCGCATTCCCTGACCAACCGCTCACTTCTCGTCGGCGACAGGAACGAAATCGAAATACGTCTCATCCGGTCGATCGACGCGCGCGCGCACTTTGTCGGGCAGGTGCGTGTCGACCTGCGGGTCCGCGATACCCTGCGAATTCGCCGGGCGGATGTCTCGGCCTGTTTTCTTCACCCGCCCGGATACAACTACTTTGCCATGCTGAGGGAAAAACTTCACTGGAACGAGGAGTCGGAGCGCTTCCCGCGCGCGCGGGAAGGAGCGGGGAAGCCGCGCGCAAAGGCGATGGGCAGGCGATCGCGCTTCCCGCGCGCGCGGGAAGGAGCGGACTGAAAGCATGCTGCGTCGCCTGTCGATTCGAGATTTCGTGCTCGTCGACCATCTGGAGCTCGAATTCGGAAGCGGATTCAGCGTCCTGACAGGGGAGACGGGCGCGGGGAAATCGATCCTCGTCGATGCGCTGGCGTTTGCCTTGGGATACCGGGCGGACACCGCGCTGATTCGCGCCGGATGCGATCGCGCCGAGGTTTCGGCGGAATTCGATGTTCCAGACACGCCGGAATTCTCGGACTGGCTTTCCCGGAACGACCTTTCCGTCGCGGACGGTTTACTATTGCGGCGTGTCCTCGATGCCAAGGGCCGTTCGCGCGCTTATCTCAACGGTTCGTCCGTTACCCTGCAGCAACTCAAGGAAGCGACCGAAACGCTCGTCGACATCCATGGCCAACATGCGCATCAATCCCTGTTGCGCGAAGACGCGCAGCGTGAAATCCTCGACGCGTGGGGGGGCTTGGAGTCGTTGGCGAGCGAAGTTGCCTCGGCGTGGCGCAACTGGCGCGGCGCCGCCGAAAATTGGCAAAAGGCGAGGGAAAACCTTGAAGCGCTTGCCCAAGAACGCGAAGAGGTCGAAGGGCAACTCAAAGAACTGGAAGCCCTCGGTTTTTCGCGGGAAGACTGGGAGGGTCTCGGCGCTGAGCATACGCGCCTGTCGCACGCGGCGAGTCTGCTCGAAGGCGCGCAGTTCGTTCTCTCGCTTTTGTCCGATGAAGATTCATCCTCCTGCGGAAAACAGATCGAGTCGGCAAAACGCCGGCTCGACGGTCTCGTCGAATTCGATTCTTCGCTGGCCGAAATCTCGGCGATTTTGAATTCGGTCATC
>JAIRZC010000167.1 GCA_031267455.1 Accumulibacter sp.
ACCGGCGTCCAGCAACCGCGATCGAGCACGCGCTCGAGACTCCCTTCGGACGCGTTGCTCACGATGAGGCCATTGCGCGGCAGGGTTCGGACGAAGTGGTGGAATTGCGTTTCAATTGCCGCAAGATCGGGGAAAATGTCGGCGTGATCGAATTCCAGATTGTTCAAGACCACCGTTCGCGGGCGGTAATGGACGAATTTCGAACGCTTGTCGCAAAATGCCGTATCGTATTCGTCGGCCTCGATGACGAATACGCCCAAAGCGCCTTGCGCGAGGCGTGCCGAAACACCGAAGTCGATCGGTACTCCGCCAATCAAAAAACCCGGTTTCAGTCCGGCCACATCGAGAATCCAAGCGAGCATCGACGCCGTCGTCGTTTTTCCGTGCGTTCCGGCGACAGCCATGACGTGGCACCCGCGCAGGAGAGTATCGGCGAGCCATTGCGGCCCGGAGAGGTAGGGCAACCCCTGGTCTAGAATTTCTTCGAGCAGGGGGTTCCCCCTCGAAATGGCGTTTCCTATGACAAAACAATCGGGGCGAAGTCGGATCTGAGTAGAATCGTAGCCCTCGATCGGGTCGATCCCAGCGGCTTTGATCTGGTCGCTCATCGGTGGATAGATCATCGCGTCGCATCCCGTGACGCGATGTCCCGCCGATCGCGCCAACTGCGCGATGCCTCCCATGAATGTGCCGCAAATTCCGAGAATGTGTATGTGCATGTTCAATCCAATCCCGAAAACGGGCAACAAGACACAGAAGGAGCAACTTCCTTCCATACGAGATTATCCTCTTTAAAGTGGGTGGTTTCCAACCGACAGGTTTTTTTGGTGAATTCCACTTTCCAGCGTTTCCATTAGAATTTGGGACTTGAAGGGATGGCTTTTTTCGATAAAATCGCACCTCTGCCGACAGTGACTTCGGAATCTTTCACCCACACGCCTTCGCGCGCCGGGGACGCGCGCGAGCCTCCGGGGAAGCGCATTCCCGACGCAAAACGGAATGTCGCGAGCGCGGCCGCTCGCCTGATGGCTGAAGGAGGGCTGACAAACTTCGAACTCGCCAAGCGAAAGGCCCTGCGTGCGTTCGGCCTCTCCGAAAACACACCGCTTCCTGACAATTCGCTGATCGAGGACGAACTACATCTCTACCAACGTCTTTTCCAGCGTAGCGAGCACGCGGAAAAACTTGCTGCCCTGAGGGAAAAGGCGCGCGAGATATTGAGGATCCTGGATGAATTCAATCCTTATTTGACCGGGCCTGTGCTCGACGGTACCGCCGGACGTTCCGCTGAAATCGACGTCCCGCTTTTTACCGACGGCGCCAAGCATGTCGAAATCTTCCTGCTCGATGCGCACATCGATTTCAGGCACAACGCGCCGCGCGCGGGGCGCGCCGAAGCCGTCTTGAGCTTTGTGAGCGACGGCATAAAGGTGAATCTGATCGTCTACCCGAGGCACATGGAACGGAGCGTATTTCGAACGCGCGGCGGCCGGGTTAAGCGCCGCGTCAAACTCGATGTCCTCGAGAAACTCATGCGCGCGGAAGAAAAAAACGGCTTGTGACGGCACATCCCGCCGGATTTTTCCTGTTTCGCAATACCGGGAAATTCTGAAACCTGTGACAAGCCGCACCTTGGAACTTGCCTAAAACGCTTATTTCCATTACCTTCTTTTTCACGTTGGGGGTGCCGCCGTCAAGCGCGCGGCTGAGAGAGTCCCTTTGAACCTGTACGGGTAATGCCGTCGTAGGGAAGCGAGTATTTCGGTTTTCCTCGCCGGCCCTGCCGTCTTTTCTGGAAGGAGCGCCATGCGTCGTGCCAAGGCTGTTTCCACCGTGCCCATAGCTCGCGTGGAAGAAGTTGCCATTTCTCCGTTGCCGAATTCCCGCAAGATTTACGTTGAAGGGAGCCGTCCGGACATTCGCGTGCCCATGCGCGAAATTTCGCAGTCGCCGACGCCGACCACGTCGGGCGACGCGCCGAACCCGCCGGTCTTCGTCTATGACTGTTCCGGCCCCTATACCGATCCAGATATGAAGATCGATATCCACCGCGGTCTACCCGCTCTGCGCGCCCAATGGATTGCCGAGCGTGGCGACACGGAGGAATTGCCCGGCTTGAGCTCCGCATTCGGGCGCGGGCGCGCCGCTGATCCCGCGCTCGACGCCCTGCGCTTCCCCAATCTGTGCCGGAATCCCCTGCGCGCCCGGCAGGGGCGGAAGGTCAGCCAAATGTATTATGCGCGACAGGGAATCGTCACGCCAGAGATGGAATTCGTCGCGATCCGGGAAAACAACAACCGCCGCGCCTATTTCGAATCGCTGAAAACCGCCGGGTATGCCTCTGACGGACTGCGCCGCCGCCACCCTGGACAAGACTTCGGCGCTTCGATTCCGGACGAGATCACATCGGAATTCGTGTGTTCCGAAATCGCGCGCGGTCGCGCCGTCCTCCCGGCGAATGTCAATCACCCCGAAGCCGAACCGATGATCATAGGCCGCAATTTTCTGACGAAAATCAACGCGAACATCGGAAATTCGGCGCTCGGTTCGTCGA
>JAIRZC010000222.1 GCA_031267455.1 Accumulibacter sp.
GAATCCGCCGAGTATGCCGAAAATGCATCGTGAAATGGCGGGTTCCCGGATTAAAATCCGGGGATGATGCGATGATAACGCCTGGATGAGTCGCAAAAATGATCTGAAATTTTTTCTCCATCGGGAGGTTCTTCATGCCCTTGTTTCTCAATGAGTCGGAAGTCGCTCAATTATTGACGATGCCGCTTGCGATCGACGCGGTCGAAGAGGCGCACCGCGCGCTCTCGCTGGGTAATGCCGTCGATGTCCCGCGAGAGCGGACGCGCCTTCAAAAAACGGCACTCCACATTCTTCAGGGCGCGCTGCCGGAAAGTGATGCGATCGGCTACAAGGCCTATACGAGCAATCGTTCCGGAAACCGCTTTCTGGTTCATGTTTTCAGCGCGTCGAGTGGCGCCCTGCGCGTCGTCATCGAGGCGAATCTGCTCGGAATGGTCCGAACCGGCGCGGCGTCGGCTGTCGCGACGCGTTATCTGGCGCGTCCGGACGCCGAAGTTCTCGGTGTTTTCGGCGCGGGCTGGCAGGCGGAGGGCAATATCGAAGCCATCGCTGCCGTCCGCGCGCTGAAAAAAATCAAGGTGTTTGCGCGCGATGCCGGCAAGCTGCCGGATTTCTGCGCGAAGATGGCCAAACGCCTGGGCCTGGAAGTCGTTTCGGCGGCTTCTGCCGAAGAGACGGTACGCGGCAGCGACATTGTCTCGACGATCACGACCGCCGCAGCACCGCTTTTCGACGCAAAATGGCTCGAACCGGGAACGCACATCAACGCGGCGGGATCGAATGCGATCATACGCCGCGAAATCGGCGAGGACGTGTTGAAGCGCTGTGCGCGCATCGTCGTCGACAGCGTCGATACGGCGCTGAAAGAAGCGGGCGACCTCCTTCCCCTGCTCGAAAAAGGTCGCCTGGACGAGCGGCATCTCGTCGAACTGGGGGATGTCCTCGTCGGGCTCCGACCGGGCCGTTCTTCATCTGATGAAATCACGATTTTCGAGTCCCAGGGCCTCGCGATTCAGGATCTGGCCGTTGCCGTTCGGCTGGAGGCCCTCGCGCGTGAAAAAAATCTCGGCCTGAATTTGCCTTATGGAGGATGATTCGGAATTCATGTTCCGGTTTTTGTGAGAAATGGCAAGCAGCCCCCATGGGACTGCGGGACATCGGGGGCAAAAACGTGATTGCCTTGACCGACGCACTGGAAGCTTTCGCGCTGACCGATACCGGGCTGGCGCGCGACCACAACGAGGACGCCGTGTTCGTCGATCCAACGTCTGGCTTGGCGATACTCGCCGACGGAATGGGCGGTTACAACGCGGGTGAAGTGGCCAGCGGTATGGCGGTTTCGATCCTGTCGGAGGCCCTGCGGCGCGATTTTGCGGCTGGGCTTCTTCATGGCGCGGAAAGACGCGGGGATGCCGGGTGCTCGGAGCGCACGCTTCTAGAGCGAATATCGATGGCCAATTCGGCTATTTTGCGTGCCTCGCTGAATGAATCCGAGTATGCCGGAATGGGGACAACCCTCGTCGCGGCGGTATTCCACGACAACCGCGTGACGGTCGCGCACCTGGGCGATTCGCGGCTTTATCGCTTGCGCGGCGGCGAACTCCGCGTCGTGACGCGCGACCATTCGTTGCTTCAGGAGCAGATCGACGCCGGGCTGGTTACACCACGTGAGGCGTGTTATTACGACAAGAGCCTCGTGACGCGCGCCCTCGGTGTCGAGGCCCGCCCCAACACGGAGTCGCATACCTATTCGACGCGGCCAGGAGACCTCTATCTCCTGTGTTCCGACGGCCTGAACGACATGGTGGATGGGTGCGATATCCTGAAGGCGCTCCTCGGAGCGTCCCGGGAACTTGGCCCGACGGCGGAATGTCTCATCCGAATGGCCAACGACAACGGCGGATATGATAATGTTTCGGTTATTTTGGTAAGGGTTCTGCGGGATTTTCCGGCTTCGCGCGAAAGTCAGGAGCCTGTCGGACTTGACTGAATCGGCTGAAAAAAGTGGAGAAAACTTTTCTCGTTTCCCGCTTTTTTCGCTTCGACCCATCAAGTCCGACAGGCTCCGGGTAAGTTCAAGCGTTTTGGCGGGTGTGAATTGAGCGGATAGGGGTGGATTTAAATGACAAAGACGAAATCTAAGCTGGTACTGAGCATGGACGGGTTGGTGCTCAAGGAAATCGAATTGAGCAAGGAGCGGGTAACGATCGGCCGCCGACCGAGCAACGACATAAAAATCGACAATCTTGCGATCAGCGGCGAACACGCGGTCGTCGTGACGATTCTGAACGATTCGTTTCTGGAAGACTTGAACAGTACGAACGGCACCCTGGTCAATGGGCGGCCGATCCGAAAACATGTCCTGGTCGACGGCGATATGATCGAAATGGGTAAATACAAGCTCAAATACATCGCCGGAAAACCGGATTCCACAGGGGAGGCGGCCAATTACGAAAAAACCGTCATTTTGCAACCGTTACCCCTCGCAGCCGATCCGGAGAAAACGGACGCGTCGCGTGAAATGCCTTTGTCACATCCGGAAGAAGAGCGGGGTCCCGAAGAGACGCAGGTCATTCACGGCGCGCTGAAAGCGGAACTCTCCGCGCTCGAGGAAGCCGGGATACCCCCAGGCGCGGTGCGAATTCTGAATGGCGAGCATGCGGGCCGCGAGCTTGAATTGACCAAGGCGCTCGCGACGCTCGGACAACCCGGCGTCCAAGTCGCTGTCATCGCCAAGCGCCCGAACGGATACTTCATCTCGCATGTCGAAGGCGACAAACTGCCCATGGTAAACGGCAACAAAATCGCCGTTCAGGCGCATCGTCTGGTCGACCACGATATCATAGAGATCGCTGGAATCAGGATGGAATTTTTCCTGAAGACATGATGGACGAAACGCTCATGCGCACCATTGCCTGCGCCGACAGGCGACTTGGGCCTTGGAACGCTGTCTTCCGGTGCTGCGAGGCATTTGGCCGGCCCTTCGCGCGGGACGCCGCATGAAGGTCAAGGTTCTCGGCTGCAGCGGCGGAATCGGTGGCCTGGGCTTACGCACGACCTCGCTGCGCGTCGATGACGATATCCTGATCGATGCGGGAACCGGGCTTGCCGACCTCTCCCTCGAAGAGCTTGCCCGAATCGACCACGTTTTCCTGACGCATTCGCACCTCGACCATATCGCCATGCTTCCCCTGATGGTCGACGCGGTTATTTCCCTGCGCGACCGCCCATTGACGGTCCATGCGCTGAAAGAAACAATCGACGTATTGCGAAAGCATATTTTCAACTGGTGGGTATGGCCGGATTTTTCGGGTATTCCGCACCGCGGCGGCCAGGCGATGCGATACCGCGAGATCGGCGTCGGCGAAAACTTTGTGATCGATGGTCGAACGATCACGGCGCTTCCCGCCGTGCACAATGTTCCGGCGGTGGGTTATCTTTTGGATTCGGGGAAAGGAAGCCTCGCTTTTACGGGCGATACAGAATCCAACGACGCGCTCTGGCCGATCCTCAACGAAATCGCGGGATTGCGCTACCTGATCATTGAAACGACCTTCCCCAATCGGGAAAAAGAACGCGCGGTCGCATCGAAACACCTCTATCCGGAAAGGCTCGCCGACGAACTGAAGCGCTTGAAGAACGTTCCCGAGATTTACGTTTTTCACTTCA
>JAIRZC010000108.1 GCA_031267455.1 Accumulibacter sp.
GCATCCAGCGTGTCAAACGCGATCGCCGCGTCCGGAAATACTTCGCGCAATTCGATCGCCGCTCCTTTCGAACGAATCCGCGCCGCGCCGCCATCCTCGTTTGCGTCGAGCGTTCCCGATATTCCAGAAAAACCGGGCAACTCTTCCACCGCTTTTTTTCCAAGCCCGTCGAAGGCCGTTTTCAGCGAATACGAACGCCGCGCCCCATCGTCCCAACGCGCTTCCAGGTTGGACAGAAGCCCTTGCGGCGCCTCGTTACGCAGACGTCGACGCAGGTCGGCATCGAGAGGAATGTATTCCGAAAGCGCGGCAAGACCCCCCAGGTCGATTTGCCTGGCGCTTATCCGGCCGCTGCCCATTTTGCCGCTTTTCCCCGGTTTCCATTCGATATGAAAATCCCATGGCTCGATCTTCGGCGCTTTTTCCGATATTTTTGCCTGCGTCACGAGCTCGACACCCATCGTATCCAGGACAAAACCGGACGAAGGACGGCGGAGACGGATCCGCCCGGACAGCCGGGAAAGATCGAGCATCGGCAATTCTTTTTCAAGCCGCGCGCTGATGTCGTGGAACGCCAGATCGGTCGTCAGCGCCTCAAGGCGACCTTTGGAAACTTCCGCCCAGATACGCGCAGCGCCGCGCCCCCGCGGCAAATCGATCGGGTAATCGACCCACGGTCGCAGGGCCGCCAGATCCGCGCGATCGAGGTCGACATAAATCCGGCCTGTTGGCGCACTCCAGTTCTCCGCGTCCAATTCGCCACGCAGGTCAATCCTCGAGGCCAGGTTTTCCGGGGCGCGCGCCGTCAGACCGAAACGGTGACGCTTACCGCCGTTGTCGAGTTCGAAATTGAACTCCTTGAGTTCCAGCGCCGGAGCGCGCCGTGCTTCATCTTCCCAGGTCAATGTCGCGCCGTGAAGCCGTATCCGGCGCTGCGCGAAAAGCCAGTCCGAAAGGCCATTTCCAGAATCTTCAGCGTCGACGGGAATCCCCGCGAAAAAAAAACGCCCTTGCGCGTCACGCCGCAGATTCAGGCGCATCCCGCCTATGTCCAGGAGGCTCAGCCTCGGCCCGGCTGCGGGAATCGACATCCACGAAACACGAGCCTCGATGCGCGGGATCGTCAGCGCGGGGCGTTTCTCCGAATCGAGAACACGGACATCCTCCAGAACCAGCCTTGGGGAAAATCCGGTCCAACGCATATCGATCCCTCCGACCACGACCTCGCGTTTCGAATATTCGCCAAGCAGGCGCTCGATGTCGCCGCGAAATGCCCCGATATTCGGCGCGACGATGTATCGTAACGCCAGCACTGCCACTATGAAGGCAAAATAGAGCAACAGAAGGACGAGGCGCAGACCGCGCAGGGTCCTTTGCGTCTCCGGTCTCGGAATCGTCACAGACGGCAATCGGGTATCGACGGGAAAATTTTCCTTGAAAGCCACAAATCAAAAAAACAGCGGAAGAAACATGGAAAAATGTTTATTGTAACGGCTTTGCCCCGCCGAATTTGAAACTTGGATCAGGAAACCGCCATGACCGCCTCCGACACGCCCGTTTCTCTGCCGCCCGAATGGGGAAAAGCGCTCGCCCACAGCAATTATTTTCGCCTCCTTCTTGAGGCGCGCCCTGAAATCTCCGGTTGGCTCAAAGCGCATGCCCGCCACCCGATCGACTCCGAACTCATGCGAAGCTTTCTTGCGGACGCGCAAATCGCCGGCGAAGAGAGCCTCAAACGCGCGCTCCGCGGACTCCGCCAGCGTGTCATGGCCGCGCTTATCGTCCGCGACCTTGGCGGTTTCGCGCCGCTTTCCGAAGTCGTTGAAACGATGACCCGCCTCGCCGACATTACGACCAATTTCGCGCTGGACTTTCTCTACCGAACGCTCGCGGAACAGTACGGCGATCCGCTGGATCGGGGTAATCGCCCTCAGCGCCTGATGGTCGTCGGAATGGGAAAACTCGGAGGACGCGAACTCAATGTTTCTTCCGATGTCGATTATATTTTCATCTATCCCGAGGAAGGTGAAACAGCCGGCTCGCCCGAAGGCGGTCGGTCGATCGAGAATTTCGACTTTTTCACGCGGCTCGGTAAACGCCTCATCGCTACCCTCGATGAAGATACCGGAGATGGCCGGGTTTTCCGCGTTGACATGCGCCTTCGTCCCAACGGCGATTCGGGGCCGCTCGTTTGTTCCCTGAATTCGCTCGAAAATTACTTCATCACGCAGGGCCGCGAATGGGAGCGCTACGCCTGGATCAAGGCGCGAATTATGAACGAAGACATCAACCGGCAGGACGAGTGGGTAAGGGCGCTCGAAAATATCGCGCGCCCTTTCGTCTTTCGGAAATATCTTGATTTCGGCGCGGTTAACGCGATGCGCAACTTGCACGCGCAGATTCGCCGCGAAGTCATCCGAAAGGACATGGCCGACCACATCAAGCTCGGCCCTGGTGGAATCCGTGAAATCGAGTTCATCGCGCAGGTATTTCAGTTGATTCGCGGTGGGCGGGACCCAGAGCTCCAGATTCGTCCGACGCTTGGCGTACTGCCGCTGCTCGTCGAGCGCCGCCTTCTCCCGGCTGAGGTGGTGGACGCGCTTTGCGAAGCCTATATCTTTCTTCGAAGGCTCGAACACCGTTTGCAATATCTGAATGACGCGCAAACGCATCGTCTGCCAAACGACGCGGATGAACGACACAGGATCGCCGTTTCGATGGATCGCGCCGACTGGTCCGAGTTCTTCTCCCTGCTCGACGAGCATCGCCGGATGGTTTCCCAAGCCTTCGAATCGATATTTTCGAATTCGGAAGAAGGCGGGCATGCGCTCGACGGCCTCTGGCTTGAACAAAATGCGGAGGACGAAACGCTCTTTGTGCTCTCCGGGCTTGGTTTTGGCAAGCCACAGACCATCCTCGAAAGGCTGAACACTTTCCGGCGAAGCGGAAAGTACCAGCTGATGCCCACGTCCAACCGGGAGCGCCTCGACGCGCTCGGACCTCGTCTGATCGAAGCGTCCGCCTCAACACGCGATCCCGACGCGGCATTGTTGCGTGGCGTCGATTTTCTCGAGGCGATCGCGCGGCGCGGCGCCTACCTCGCCTTGCTCCAACAATATCCACAGATTCTCGGCGCGATCTCGAAAATCATGGGAAGCTCGGCCTGGGCAGCGGCTTACTTGACCCAGCATCCCATTTTGCTCGACGAAATCCTCGACCCCAGGCTTTATGAAGTCGCGACCGACCTTGAACAGTTTCGGGTCGATCTCGACCAGCGCCTCGGCAGCGCCACGGGCGATACCGAGCGCGAGATGGACCTCCTGCGTGAAGCCCATCACGCGCAAGTCTTTCGACTGCTCGTCCAGGATATCGCTGGCTTGCAGACGCTCGAGCGCCTGTCCGACCACCTGACCGCGCTTGCAGATATCATGGTGCAGAAAACGTTGGAGCTTTGCTGGTCAAGGCTTGAAAGCCGTCACCCGCATCCGAGCCGTCTACCGCGCTTTGCCGTCATCGCTTATGGGAAACTCGGTGGCAAGGAGCTTGGCTATGGTTCCGACCTCGACCTCGTTTTCCTGCACGACGACCCAGAGACGGGAATCGGCGAACTCTATGCCCGTCTCTGCCAGCGGATAAACACCTGGCTGTCGAGCCAGACTCCCGCCGGTATTCTTTTCGAGACCGACAACCGCCTGCGCCCCAACGGCGACGCCGGAACGCTCGTCTCGACAATCGAGGCTTTCCGCGATTACCAGACGAACGCCGCATGGACATGGGAACATCAAGCGCTGACGCGGGCGCGTTTTTGCGCAGGCGACCCGCAGGTCGGCGCGCGCTTCGAAGCGATCCGCGTCGAAATCCTGCGTCAAAAACGCGATCCAAACGAATTGCGGCAGGACATCCTCGACATGCGGCGTCGCATGCTTGACGCGCACGCATCTAGGGATGGGGACGCTTTCGATATCAAACAGGATCCCGGCGGCTTGATCGACGTCGAATTCATCGTCCAATACCTCGTTCTCGGACACGCGCACGCGCACCCGCAACTTTGCGGGAACCTTGGCAATATCGCACTGCTCGAAGTCGCCGCTGAATTGGACCTCATCCCGCCCGAGCTTGCCGAAGCGGCGCGTTCCGCCTATCGCGAATACCGCCGGATGCAGCATGCGTTCCGACTCGACGGCTGCGAAAAGCGCATCGACCGAAAAACGCGCCGCGCGTCGATCGACGCCGTCAGGGCGCTCTGGGATATCGTTTTCTCTGAATGAAACAAAAATTCATTCCTTTTCCCGACACGACACCCAAAGCCGTCCGTCCTATCCGGTTTTACCCGCCGATCGTCGACGATTCGTAAACAGGATAAAACCCCAATCGCGTCTGGAGACCGGATTTATCGCCTTCGGGACAGGAAGTGTCGAGGCGAAAAGAGTGAGAGAAGAGCTTTTCGCGAATTTTACGCAAACCTCTCCTCTACTTATGCGAGAAGTCGTGAATGACGAACCTCATCCAGGGACAGGCGATTCGGTCAAGTCCTCGCCGGCGGTCATAATCCTGAAAACCATAGTTGGACGTACCCGCGAGCGCTGTTCCGCGGGAGCGTGAGGTGGCAGGGAACAACGCCCGCTTTCTCCGCC
>JAIRZC010000153.1 GCA_031267455.1 Accumulibacter sp.
CCCCTTGCCCGCACCGGGCGCGCCCAACAAAATGAGTCTCATGCCTTGCGTTCCTTCGAGAAGTCGTGGAAATCCAGATACCGCCGGATCCATGCCACCCGGCTCGCGATGAGGCCAGATCAGAGGAATCACCCTACTCGCAAAAGCGCGTCAGGTCAAATTCCACAAAGGACTTGAACAGCGTGTGTGTGGGGCTGATTCAGCAAGAAATTAGCGACAGATATTCAGGTTTGTCATTAATTTCTTGCTGGAACTGACCGAAGACCGGATCGTCACCAGCCTGGCGGCCGAGGCAAGGGTGGAGCAAGCTTCCGCCGTGCCGACCGGCATGGCGAAATCTGTTATATTTTGGCCGTGGCGCGGGTTGCCGGGGAAATACCGGGCAATTCCCCTCCGAACGGGCGACCAGACGCGGAAGAAGGAACCCACCTCTCGTGCCTGCTTATCCCCCGTAAAGGGGGAGTGATTCCCTTCGCGCGAGGGCATGACGAGGAAACGCCTTTCGAGCGACGGTATAACGAGGTCGGGTCGCGGAGCACACGACCGAGCAGGAGGGTGGAAGAACTTTTGGTTTTCCAGCCGACAAGTGTCTTTAATGAAGATGGTTGTAATTCCAGAGGGAGACGATATGCGCGCAATGCTTGTTGTAGCTGCCCTGCTGATGAGCGCGCCAGCCGAAGGCGCGGAAAAAATACCATGTACGGAAATCGGCTCCCCGTTGTTTTATGTGGCCTACGGGGTCGAGACACCCAAGGCGGACAGTGGCTGGAAGTGCTCAGCCGCTTCTGCTCCCAGCTCGCTTTTCATATGGGAGAAAGATGGGAAAAATATTATTTTTGTGGAGGATGATTTCCTGGCCTATGCGAACTCTCCGGAGGATCCGGGAAATCCGGAGCCTCTTGCAAGTATCCGGACGTCCATAGAGAGCTTTTTGGGGGACAAAAGCGTTCTCGACAAAAATGGGGGTATCAGGGTCCTTTATGAGTTCCAAAAAGACCGGATAATGGGTGTATTTTTCGGGAAAAACAGAAAAAATATTATCGTTTGTACGGACAATGGGCCACATGATTATAAAGGAAAGAAAAAAGTCTCTTTCCATAACGTTTTTATTTACAGAAGCGATAATGACAAGAAATGGCTGAATACAGCATGCTACGGCTGTACCTTCGGGGATCTTTTTACGTATGTCATTGAGCCGGCATTGCAAGCAAGAAATTAGCAACAGGCCTTCAGGTCTGTCGGTCCAAGGTGTTTTGGAAGGGGTTTCTCTCCCCTCCCAAAACGGTCGCCTGAAACCACCGGCCTTCAGGGCGGTGGGCGCAGAGTGCGCTACGGTCGCAGGGTGAGAAACGAGGAGGCGTTGTGCCTGGGCGCATATTCCGATCCACGCTCAGGAAAAAAGCGCTTCAGGAAAACCGGCGGATGCTCTCAGGAAAGTGTTTGGCCCTCGGCAATGAGGGCGCGGACGCGCGCCGCGTCTTCGGGCGTGTCGTCGCCCGGCGCGGGAAACGTTTCCGAAATGAGGACGCTGATCCGATAACCGTGCCACAGCGCGCGAAGCTGTTCGAGCGCTTCGAAAGTTTCGAGAGGCGAAGGCGCAAGACGCGCGTAGGCGCGGAGAAAACGAGCGCGGTAGGCGTAAAGGCCGATGTGCCGGAAAGCCGACAGACCGCCCGGGAGCGTCAACGGCGCCTTCAGAGCGCTTCCCGGATTTTCGCGCGCAAAGTGATCGCGCGCAAAAGGAATCGGTGCGCGCGAAAAATAAAGCGCGTCGCCGTCGGCTTTTTGGACGAGCTTGACGACATTCGGGCTGAAGAAGTCTGACGAGTCCGAAATTGGATGACCGACGGTTGCGATGTCGGCGCCGCTTTCGGCAAGCCGGCCCGCGACCCGAGCGATCAAATGCGGCTCGATCAAGGGTTCGTCGCCCTGGACGTTGACGATGATCGCATCATCCGGCCAAGCTTGCGCCTCGACGACTTCGGCCAGACGGTCCGTTCCCGTCGGATGGTCGTTGCGCGTCATTTGCGCCTTAATGTCATATTTTTCCGCCACCGCGCGTACTGCGTCGTGATCGGTCGCGACCCAGACTTCTTCCGCGCCGGAGGCTATCGCGCGCTCGGCGACGCGAACGACCATCGGCTTTCCGCAAAGATCGACGAGCGGCTTTCCGGGCAGGCGCGTCGATGCGTAGCGCGCCGGAACGACCACCCTGAAACGCGCGCGCATCAGACGTCCTCGGGTTCCAGGACGCGCGCTTCGCTCTCGAGCATGAACGGAATATCGTCGCGGATCGGGTACGCGAGCCGGCAAGGCCGGCAGATCAATTCGTCGCCGGCTTTTTCGAGGCCGGATTTACAGACGGGGCACACCAGAATGTCAAGCAGCCGTGGATCCATCAAAGTTTCTCCAAGAGAATGTCGATCAGCGGGGGAGAATTCCCGATGGGTTCGACGCGCGCTTCGACCGGCAAGACCCAACTTCGTTCCGGCGCGACGCGCGCGCATTTTACAGCATCCTTTTCCGTCATCAGCACAATGTCGCCGCCGCGCGCGAAAGCGAAATCCGTCGTCGTATAGGCGTGGTGGTCCGGAAAGGAATGCGCTTCGAACACAAGCCCGAGCGACTTTAAGTGCTCGAAAAAACGCGACGGGTTCCCCATTCCGGCGACGGCGTGAAACGGTCCGCCGCGCAATTCCTCCGCGAGACACCATTTTCGTTCGGAACGGTCCGTCCCATCGAGGCGGTAAAACCTTTTGCCCTCAAGAGACATCGCGTAGGCAGGAATGAAATCCGCCAGGCCCGTCCGAGCGCCTGGAACCGGGCACGAATTCCAAACGACCGCCGTGACCTCCGCAAGGCGGCCCAGAGGTTCGCGCAAAGGACCCGCCGGAAGGAGGCGTCCGTTTCCGATCCCGCGCGCGTCGAAAACAGCGATTTCGGCGTGACGCCCCAGCCGGTAATGTTGCATTCCATCGTCGGAGACGATGAGGTCGCGATCAGGATGTTTCTCAAGCAAAAGACGCGCCGCGCGCGCGCGGTCGCGCCCCACGACGACCGGAACACCGGTTTGCCGCGCAAGAAGAAGCGGCTCGTCGCCGGTAAGCGCGGCCGGAGAATCCGGAAAAACCTCGAACTCGCCTCTTTGGTCCGAATTCGCGCCGCCATGGCCCCGGCTGACGATTCCCGGGGATTTTCCGGCCTTTTCAAGCGCTTTGACGAGCCACGATACCAGCGGCGTTTTTCCACTTCCGCCGACAGTCAGATTCCCGACGACGATCACCGGAACGGGCAACGGCGCTGCGGCCAGCAGGCGATAAAAAAAACGGCGCGCGGCGACCCCTCCGCGGAAAAGCCAGGAAAATGGAAGCAGGGGGAGCAAGGCGGGCGAAAGATCCGCCTGGAACCATAGATCGGGAAGGCGTCGCGAAAGAAATTTCACGGGCTTTGCTTATTCACAAAGCGCAATGACAGTCACGGGGACACGATGACACATGGTCGCTCGGGGTGTCAGGGGGCTATCCCCATCACGATGAGCGGTACCGCCGGCGTATTACGTCCCTGCCGGATCACGTTATAGACTTCCCCTTCGTAATAAGCGACGCCAGATGACATTTGCATTGTCAGTTCCTTCATTGGCAATATTTCGATTCCGACATCGATTTTATCGCCCACGTAAAAAGCCATGTGCTTCACGAACAAGTCATAAGCAACGAAAGCGTATTTCCCCAACTGAACCTCGATCGCAACGCGGCTCTTGACGAAATCCGTTTGATTATAGGTAAAGTAGGCAATTCTCCCCGCGGATTCAATGGCTTCTTTCTGGCCCTCGGCGGGAAGCGTCAGCGTTTTGCGCGCCAGTTTCACATCTGCCGTAACATAGTATAACGTCCTACTTTCGCGCCAGCCTCTTTGACCCAAACGTGCTTTGAATTCGGCGTTCATCAAAACAGGACTATAAAGTAATCCTTCCCTGTTTCGTTTTTTCCTTTGAAATTTTCCTTTTGCATATTTCAGCGTCGATATCCAAGACAACATCGTTTATTTCCTTCCACAATTCAGGCAAGTGAACCTGCAGATATTCCAACCCGTTCAAGTGCGAATAAATTTCGATGATTTTCATCCATAGACACCTTTCTTCAGTCGCCATTCGAGGGGAATCTGCGCGATTTTTTCCTTGCCTGACGGTTCATGGACGGGCTTACCCAGCGGGCGCGTTTTCAGCGACCCCATGACGAGACTATTCAAGCGCTCACGCCCAGTGTCGATATATTCCCGGCAGCGGTCGACTCCCATTGCCGTTCTGTTGTGCATGATGGCCGCTATCAGGCTCGAAGCGACTCCTGCATAGGGGTCAAGCACAACATCATTCTCATTCGTGAACGCCAGAACGCACCGTTCCGCCAATTCGACAGGATATTGGCACGGATGGAAGGTCTTTTCCGGATGATTGGACTTCACGTTCGGAATTTCAAAAATTCCGCCTTCCCATTCGTTTTTCAAAAACTCCCAGAAGTCCGAAGGGTTCTTTCCATGGGGGTTCCCCGATAATTCACCCTTTTTGTCGCCTTTGAAATGGCGTTTGTTCGGATATTTCGAAGGTACGCGGATAGCATCCAGATTGAAGACATAATCGTTCGTTTTCGTAAACCACAGCAAGGTCTCATACCTTCCGGAAAGCCGATTTTTCGCATGAAGCCCATGACCGAAATGCCAGATTATCCGATTGCGGAGTTTCAGGCCAAAACTCTTGAACAGGTCGTAATAAAAAATGTCGAGAGGGTACACTTCGCCGCCGTCCACATAATTTCCGACCTGCCAACAAATACTGCCTCTCGGGTTCAATGTTCGGACAATTTCCGCGATGACGCTTTTCTGCGCGGACAGATAATCCTGAATGGGAACCTTGTTTTCGTAGGATTTCCCAATATTGTACGGAGGAGAAGTAATCACGAGTTGTACAGATTCCTTTCCCACGGTTTTCAGAAAATGAAGCGCGTCATCGCATACCAAAGAATATTGTGCGCCGCCATATTCTTCCGGGAAGAGATTTCGTTGCATCGAAGTAGTCGTCGCCAGCGTCAGGGTTTGACGAAGGACTATTCTATCGGCGGTTTGCCGTCAGGGCGGCGTCTGCGTCGCAAAGGAAATATGCGGATAGCCCGCCATTTGCGCCGCCTGCATGACATCGACAACGCTTTGATGCGTCGCCTTGGCGTCGGCGTTGATCACGATCAGTGGATCGGGCGCGTCGCCGGCCGCGCGCCGCAGCATATCGCTGATTGATCGCACATCGTTCGACGACAGGGGGGTTTGGTTGACGAGAATCTGCCCGTCCGCC
>JAIRZC010000177.1 GCA_031267455.1 Accumulibacter sp.
GTTGTCCAAGATGGCGAAGTCGTCATCGTCGATGAATTTACCGGTCGCCAGATGATCGGACGGCGCTGGTCCGACGGGCTTCATCAGGCTGTCGAGGCCAAGGAAGGCGTTTCCATCCAGAACGAAAATCAGACGCTCGCATCGATCACCTTCCAGAACTATTTCCGCATGTATGGCAAGCTTGCGGGAATGACGGGAACGGCGGATACCGAAGCTTACGAATTTCAGCAAATCTACAGCCTGGAAACCGTCGTGATTCCGACGCATCTTCCGATGATCCGTGTCGATCACAACGATCAAGTCTTTCGTACGGCCAGGGAAAAATACAACGCGATCATCGACGACATCAAGGACTGCCGCGCTCGCGGACAGCCGGTGCTCGTCGGAACGACGTCCATCGAAAATTCCGAGATTCTCTCAAGGCTGCTCGACCGCGAAAAACTTCCCCATCAGGTGTTGAACGCAAAACAGCACGCCAAGGAAGCCGAGATTGTAATGCAGGCCGGAATGCCGGGAATGATCACGATCGCGACAAATATGGCGGGGCGCGGCACCGACATCGTTCTCGGCGGAAGCATCGAAAAACTGATCACCGCGGTTCGCGACGACACCTCCCTCGACGACGCGGTCAAAGAAGCGCGCATCGGCGCCCTGCGCGCCGAATGGCAAAAACTCCATGAACGGGTCGTCGCGGCGGGCGGTCTGCACATCGTCGGTTCCGAGCGCCACGAATCGCGGCGAATCGACAACCAGTTACGCGGTCGTTCCGGTCGCCAGGGCGATCCCGGCTCATCTCGCTTTTATCTTGCGCTGGACGACTCCTTGCTCCGGATTTTCGCGGGCGACCGCCTGAAGGCGATCATGGAACGCCTGAAGATGCCCGAAGGCGAGGCCATCGAACATCCGCTGGTTTCACGCTCGCTGGAATCGGCGCAGAGAAAGGTCGAAGGGCATAATTTCGATATTCGGAAGCAGCTCCTGGAATACGACGATGTTGCCAATGACCAGCGCAAGGTCATCTACGCGCAACGGAACGAACTGCTTGAGGATGACGACATCTCGGAAACGATCACGGCCATGCGCCGCCGCGTTCTGAACGACATTTTCCGGCGTTTCGTCCCGGCGGACAGCGTCGAGGAACAATGGGAACTTCCCGCGCTCGAAAAAACGTTGGCGTCCGAGTTGCAGCTTCGCGCGCCGGTCGTCGAATGGTTCGAAGGCGAGCCGTCGCTGACCGACGAAGAAATATTCAACCGGATTTCCGAGAAGGCGGATGTGGAATACCGCGCGAAAGTCGATCAAGTCGGCGTCGATGTCTTCCGAAAATTCGAGCGTGACATCATGCTTCAGAACCTGGATACGCTTTGGCGCGAACATCTGGCTTCGCTCGACTACCTGAGGCAGGGAATCCACCTGCGCGGTTACGCGCAAAAGAACCCAAAGCAGGAATACAAGCGCGAAGCGTTTGAATTGTTCGAAGGACTGCTCGACAGCGTCCGTTTCGATGTGACGCGCCTTCTTGTGACGGTTCAGGTACGCTCCTCCGAAGAAACCGAGGAAGCGCCGATGCGCGCGAATGTCCAGAATGTCCAATACCATCACACCGACTACGAGGAGGCATTCGAAACGGACAAGGCTTCCGCGAAAAACCAGCCGATGCGTTCCGGACCAAAAGTCGGGCGGAACGATCCCTGCCCCTGCGGATCGGGCAAGAAGTACAAACAGTGCCATGGGAAGCTGCCCTGACAGAAGGCAGAGTTTTTTCGGCGAGAAGCTCCGCAAACTTTTCTTTGCCCTCTGAAAGATCATGCCTGTAAATTACGCGACGCCTTTGCCTGAATCGCTTTCCCCGGTCGATGGGGTTCGCCTCGGGACGGCGAAAGCCGCGATCCGAAAGCCCGACCACAGAGACCTGACGCTGATCGCGCTCGACGCGGGGAGTGTCGTCGCGGGCGTTTTCACGCAAAACCGCTTTTGCGCCGCGCCGGTCCATGTATGTCGTGAGCATCTCAAGGCAGCGGACCGTATCCGCGCGCTCGTGATAAATACCGGAAACGCAAACGCCGGGACAGGCGAAGCGGGGCTACGGGCGGCGCTTTCGGCCTGTGAAGCCGCCGCCGGGCTTCTGGGCATCAGCGCCGACCAGATACTGCCTTTTTCAACCGGTGTGATTCTCGAACCGCTCCCGGTCGACCGCCTGATCGCCGCGCTGCCGAGTTGCGTGAACGATTTGCGCGCGGATAACTGGCACGCGGCGGCACAAGCGATCATGACCACCGACACCGTTGCCAAGGCAGCCTCGCGCAAGCTGGACATCGGTGGCAAGCTTGTCACCATCACCGGCATTGCCAAGGGCGCTGGAATGATTCATCCCAATATGGCGACGATGCTCGGCTTTGTCGCGACAGACGCCGGCATCGTCGCGCCGCTCCTCGAGCAACTCGCGCGTGAAGCCGCCGACGAATCTTTCAACGCGATCACCGTCGACGGCGATACCTCGACGAATGATTCTTTCATTCTGATTGCTACCGGGAAATCGGGCGTCGCGTTCGCGGATCATGCCGCGGAGGGCTACGACGCTTTGCAAAGCGCGATCATCGAGGTTTCCGCCGAGCTGGCGCAGGCGATCGTTCGGGATGCCGAAGGCGCGACGAAATTCATCACGCTCTCCGTCGAAGGCGGGAAAACCCGTGAGGAATGCCGTCGCGTCGCCTACGCGATCGGTCGTTCGCCACTCGTCAAGACAGCTTTTTTCGCCTCAGATCCAAATCTCGGCCGTATCCTCGCGGCGATCGGCTACGCGGGAATCGCCGACCTTGACGTCGACGATGTCCGCGTCTGGCTCGCCACGGGAGGCGACGAAGTACTCGTCGCCGAAAAAGGAGGGCGCGCGGACGCCTACCACGAAAAGGACGGAGCGCGAATCATGAAATCGCCGGAAATTACCGTGCGCGTCGACCTTGGCCGCGGCCCGGCCGCCGCCAGGGTATATAGCTGCGATTTTTCGTATGACTACGTGAGGATCAACGCGGATTACCGGAGCTGAGACCGGAAGACAGAGGTCCGAAGACAGCGGGCGCACCAGCGCTGACTGCGGAATACTGACTACAAATCTGTCCTCTGACCCAAGTCAGCCGTTTTTTGTCGGCTTTCACCGGATTTCGTTCGTTTGCCCGGGCCTTTTCGATACCTCAATGCCTCGTTTTTGTTGTGCGGGCGCGTGCCGCCACGCATGGCACGAAAATTGTTAGTGTATTCAAACCTGACGCGCGGTCTTTTCGGAGAAGAGTGTTGGGGGTTTCGCTCGCGCGAAAACTAATAAGAAGGATCGAAATGAAAACAGTGGCACTCGGTTTTTTTGCGATCGTTGCGGCGTGCAATGCGCTTGCCGGGAACGTGTGTACGAACGGACGCGCGGAAGGCGCAAAGATCGAACCGGGAGCAACGCCTCTCTACAAGCCGACGCCGGGCCAGTTTGTGATGCGTTCCTTTCCGGTGCGATGCTCGACAAACGTCGAAGCCTCGACGGAGGAAAATATCGTGTCGATCGCCGTCTGCGCGATTTCGCTCAAGGGGAAGAGCATTTTCGAAGGCGTTTTCGACGGGTGGCGCGATCAACGGCGAGCGGCGCTGCGAGGGAATCTGCGCGCCGGGAATGGAGAGCGCGAACCTCTCGACGCTCTTGATCGGGTCGACGCCATGAACGGATTCAAAAACACCCCATCTTTTGGTTTTTCGCGCCGGCGCGCGGTTTTTTCATCCCAGTGGAAAGGATATAAAGCTGACATTTTTCGTCAGTATGCGTCGCCTTTCGTTTGTCTTTCGAAAGCGATATCCTCGGAATTCGTGATTTTTTACACGTTTTTTGGAGTTTTTTCACCTGGCACGAAAATTGATTGTATGTTGGCAACGGATGACCGTTAATTACCCAAAAAGGAGTATTTATCATGATGAAGAAGCTTCAAAAAGGTTTCACGCTGATCGAGTTGATGGTCGTTGTGGCGATCATCGGCATTCTGGCGGCAATCGCGATTCCGCAGTTCTCGGATTACACCCGCAAGGCGGAAGACAAGGCGGCGCAATCGGACGCGCGCAATATCCTGACGGCGGGCGTCGCCAACGCATCCCTCTAATAGCAGCTTATCAAGGAGATTTGAGATGAAAAAAATGATTATTCTGGCCTTGGGGCTGATGGCGGCGGGTCAAGTTTTTGCGGTGGGCAAGGTATGTTCGGCTACGACTGCTGTGCCTGCTGGTGTTACGGCGGGCGCCGGC
>JAIRZC010000226.1 GCA_031267455.1 Accumulibacter sp.
GTTGTCATGTAGCCCAGTTGAGAAATCGTCGAGTAGGCGATGATGCGCTTGATGTCGGTTTGGACGATTCCGACGAGGCCCATCAGGAGCGAAGTCAGCGCGCCGACAATGAGGATGAACGAAAGCGCCGTTTCAGAGATTTCAAAGAGCGGCGAGAGGCGCGCGACCATGAAGATTCCCGCCGTGACCATCGTCGCCGCGTGGATCAGCGCGGAAATCGGCGTCGGGCCTTCCATCGAGTCGGGAAGCCAGACGTGCAGGGGTATCTGCGCTGACTTGGCCATCGCTCCAACGAAGAGAAGGATGCAGATGACCGTGACCGACGAGACCCCGGAGGCGCCGATGAGAAAAATCGCAAGATCCGGGTTCTCGCCCGCGCGTTGGAAAACGCTGGCATAGTCGAGCGTTCCGAAAGTGACGAAAACCAGTCCGATTCCGAGGATCAGCCCCAAGTCGCCGACTCGGTTGACGAGGAAGGCTTTCCTTGCGGCCTTCGTCGCCGCCGCCCGCTCATGCCAGAAGCCGATCAGCAGGTAGGAAACGAGGCCAACGGCTTCCCATCCGAAAAAAAGCTGGATGAAGTTGTCGCTCATCACGAGGAGAAGCATCGACGAAGTGAAAAGCGCGATGTACGCGAAAAAGCGAGGGGCGCCGGGATCGTCGCGCATGTAGCCGAGGGCGTAGAAGTGCACCATCAACGAAACGAAACTCACGACCAGCATCATGAGCGACGACAAAGGATCGACCAGGAACCCCATCCCGAACACGGTACTTCTTCCCGAGGCGAACCAGGTGTAGAGGGCGCCACCGGAAATCGCTCCGGCGCGAACATCGAGGAAGACCGCCGCGGACGCGGCAAAGGCGATGGCGGCGCAAAGAACGCAAAGAAAACGCCCCGCGCGGCGGAACACGCCGGTAGCGATCGCCGCGAACAGTGGAGCGAAGGGAGCGATCAGGCAGAGTTCGCGTATTTCCATCCCGGTCAGCCTTTCAGCGTGTCCATGTCGTCGACGCGTATGTTCTCGCGGTTTCTGAAAAGCGCGACGAGTATCGCCAGCCCGATCGCCGATTCCGCGGCGGCGAGCGTTAGGATGAAGAAGACGAAAATTTGCCCCGCCATGCTTTGCAGATAATGCGAAAAGGCGATGAAGTTCGTATTGACCGCGAGCAGGATGAGTTCGATCGACATTAGGACGGCAATCAGGTTCTTTCGATTGAAAAGGATTCCCGCGATCCCCGTGGCAAACAGGATCGCGCCGAGAATCAGATAGTGCGCGAGCGTTGGCATTCTCAATTTCCTTTCCAGGCAGTATTTTCGTTCCGTTGCTCCGGAATCTCCCCAACGAGGCGGATTCGTTCGCTCGCCTTTACGGAAATCTGTTCGGACGGGTCGGCCGACTTCGTTGCGCGCCGGGATCGCAGCGTCAGCGCGACCGCGGCGACGATTCCCGCCAGGAGGATGACCGAGGCCAGTTCGAATGGGTAGGCATACTGCGTAAAAAGGAGGCGCCCGATCATCTTGACGTTGCTGTATCCCGCGCCGGTCGGGGGCAAGGCGGCCTCTGTGTTTCCAGAAAAGGAGAGCCAGAGCGCGCACCCCATTTCGATGAGCATCAAAGAGGCGACGCAAAGGACCGACGGGACGTTTTTTCGGAATTCTTCGCGCCAACGGTCCGCGCCGATGTCGAGCATCATCACGACGAATAAAAAGAGCACCATCACCGAACCGACGTAAATAAGAACCAACGCGATGGCGGGAAATTCGGCCCCGAGGAGCATCCAGATGCCGCTTGCGCCGAAAAAAGCCAGTACGAGATGCAGGGCTGCGTGGATCGGGTTGCGGAGCGTGACGACCCGCGCCGCCGCGTAAATCAGCGTTACAGCCAGAAAATAAAAAACGAAGGCTTTGAATTCCATCAAGCACATTCCCCATCACATTCTCTGTCACGGACGATCTCCTCTTCCCGAAGCGCCCCGTTTTCGAGGAGTATGTCTTTCGTCCAGACAAGATCGCCCGGCCTCTCCACGCAGTACTCGTAAAAGCGCGTCTCGACGATCGCGTCGACCGGACAGGCTTCTGCGCAGAATCCGCAGAAAATGCATTTCCGCATATCGATGTCGTAGCGCGTCGTCCGGCGTTTCCCGTTTTCATCCGGCGCGATTTCGATCGTGATCGCCATGGCCGGGCACGTGGCTTCGCAGAGTTTACATCCGACGCAGCGTTCGGTGCCGTCCGGATTGCGGCGCAATGCGTGTAAACCGCGAAAACGCGGGCTTCGCGGGGTTTTTTCCTCTGGATAACGGACAGTCGCTTTCGGAGCAAACAGCGCGCGGCCCGTTACCGCCATACCGCCGAACAACTCCCGGAGCATGAAGCTTTTGAAAATATCGCTCATCGAAGCCATGACTACTTCCACACCGATAGCGGAGACATCATCCACGCGGCGACGACGGCCATCCAGACGAGGACGACCGGGATGAAGACCTTCCAGCCGAGGCGCATGACTTGGTCGTAACGGTAGCGAGGGAAGGTCGCGCGTATCCAGAAAAAAAAGACAAGGATGACAAAGACTTTCGCGAAAAGCCAATGAAACCCGTTCGGAAAGCAGGAAAAGGGGGAAAGCCATCCGCCGAGAAACAGGATCGCCGCCAGTGTGGCGCACAGGATCATCGAAGCATATTCGGCCATGTAAAAGAGCGCGAACGCCAGCCCTGAATATTCCAAATGAAAGCCAATGATCTCCGACTCGCCCTCGGCCATATCGAAGGGAGCGCGGTTCGTCTCGGCGACGATCGAAACCATGTAGACGACGAAAACAGGGAAAAGCGAAAGCCAGTTCCAGGAAAAAACCGAAAAGCCCGCTTGCGCGAATACCCCTCTAGCCTGGCTTTTGACGATTTCGCCGAGGGAGAGGCTATTCGAGACCATCAGGACGACGATCAGCGCAAGTCCCATGGCGATCTCATAGGAAATCAGTTGCGCGGCCGATCGCATCCCGCCGAGGAAGGCGTACCTCGAATTGGAGGACCAGCCGGCCAGGATGACGCCATAAACGCCGATCGACGTGACCGCCATGAGATAGAGAAGAGCCGCGTTGACGTCGGCGAGCACGATCCCCTCGTCGAAGGGGATGACGGCCCACGCGGCGAGCGCCGGCGCGATCGAAAAGATTGGCGCCGCGAGAAAGACCGCTTTGTCCGCACCGGACGGAATCACGATCTCCTTGAACAGAAGCTTCAAACCGTCCGCAAGCGGCTGGGCAAGCCCGAATGGGCCGACCCGGTTCGGACCGAGCCGCGCTTGCATCCCGCCGATGGTCTTGCGCTCCAGCAACGTAAGATAAGCGACCGAAAGCATCAGCGGCGCGACGATGCAGGCAATCTTGATCAATGTGCTCACCACGATGAAAACGCTCGGCCAGAACGCGCCGAAAACGCCGTGCCCGAATTCGTGGAGCTTTCCCAGAGCGATCATTTAAGCGCGCGCCGCTAAAAGCGTCCCGAACATGTCGCCGAGCCCCGCCGACAGGGGATGCGCTGCCGCGACTCTAACGCTGCCTTCGGGAAGCGTGGCGTCCGATCGCGCCTTCAAGATTGCGTTCGCATATCCCTGGCGGATAGTGACGCGATCGCCTTCCGAAATCTCCAGGCGCTCCAGCGTTTTCGGGTGCATTCGCGCCTCGGGCGGGGCAGCGTCCCTCGTCTTTTGCAGGGCGGAGGCGCGCCGGACCAGGGAATCGGAAAAATAGACCGGCACATCGGAAACACGCTGTAAAGCATCTGGGGCTGGCCACGGCGCTTCCCAGGGGGTGAAGGCGTTTTTTAGCCCGTTGTCGAGTCCCTCGACGCAAGCGGACGGGAGGATTTTTTCGCGCGCTTCTGCAGAAGAAGCGTAGTCGAAACCAGGAAGTTCCAGCAGTTTCCCGAGGGCGCAAAAGATCTTCCACGCGGGCCGCGCTTCTCCGAGGGGGCGGCACGCGCCCTCAAAGGATTGGACGCGTCCTTCCGCATTGATGAAAGTTCCCGAAGTCTCGCTGAAAGGCGCGGCGGGAAGAACGACGTCGGCATACTCCGAAATCGCCTCGCTGAAAAAGGGCGTTACGACGATCGCAAGATCGGCCTGACGGATCGCCAAGGCCGATTGCGCCGGA
>JAIRZC010000175.1 GCA_031267455.1 Accumulibacter sp.
ACCGTCCCCGCGCCGAACTTTCGCCGGTCGAGGCTGGAACGCTCCTGATCGGCGCTTACGAACTCGCCCACTGTCCGCAAACACCCTATCGCGTCATCATCAACGAGGCCATCGAACTCGCCAAGGATTTCGGCGGCGCGGACGGTCATAAATACGTCAATGGGGTTCTCGATAAACTTGCGGCGACCCTGCGTCCCGCCGAAGTCAATGCAAAGCGCGCGCTTCCCCGAAAATCTTGAAGTCGCATCCCAACATACTCTCAGAATTCGACCTGATCGCGCGCCATTTCATCCGGCCGACGCCGCGTACCGCGCTCGGACCCGGCGATGATGCCGCGCTTCTCGCGCCTTCTTCCGGAGCGCAAATCGCCGTTACGTCCGACATGCTCATTTCGGGTGTCCACTTCCTACCGGGAACCGATCCCGAAAAACTCGGCTGGAAAGCGCTGGCCGTTAATCTTTCCGATCTCGCGGCAATGGGCGCGCAGCCGCGTTGGGCGCTTCTCGCGTGCGGCCTCTCAAAACCCGACGAGAACTGGTTGACTGGTTTTTCAAGTGGCATATTTTCATGTGCGCAACGCTACGGCATCGACCTTGTCGGCGGCGATACGACGCGTGGTCCGCTGACCCTGTGCGTCACGGCTCTGGGCGAAATCCCGGCCGGGACGGCATTGCGCCGCGACGCCGCGAGGCTAAATGACGACTTGTGGATATCTGGCCTTCCAGGCATCGCGGCGCTCGGACTCGCGCATCGTAAAGGAGAAATGCGGCTTCCTCCGGAAATCCTCAACGCCTGCCTCGATCGATTCGAGAAACCCAAGCCGCGCGTAGAACTCGGTATTGCTCTGCGTAAAAACGCCTTGGCGCGCGCCGCCATCGATGTTTCCGACGGGCTGCTCGCCGACGCCGAACACCTGGCCGAGGCTTCGAAACTCGACATTGCGATCGACACAATGCTTCTTCCAGAATGTCTTCCCGAAGGCATGCCTCCCGTCTCTTCCCTGACGAAAAAATTTCAAAAGGCGCGGCTTTCAGGCGGCGACGATTACGAACTGCTTTTTTCCGCCGCTCCCGAACGGCGCGAAGACATCGGCGCGCTGGGGATGCAACTCGATCTGCCCCTATGGCGCATCGGTCGTTTCGTCGAAGGGCAAGGGCGCGTGACCCTGCTCGGCAAGCGCGGCGAAACCTTGCCCGTTTTTCACAAAGGATACGACCACTTTGCTGAAAATATTCAGTAAATCACCGCCGCCGCGCTTTCTGTTCGCGCATCCGGCACACCTCGTCGCCTGTGGTTTCGGCTCCGGCCTCTCTCCCTTGGCGCCGGGCAGCGCCGGAAGTCTCTTCGCTCTTTTGAGCTTCCCCTTGCTGCGATCCTCGATGGGCGAGGCGGAATTTTTCGCTTTTTTGCTCGTGTGCTTTGCTGCCGGGATTCCCGCCGTCCAGAAAACGGCGCGTGACTACGGAAAAAACGATCCCGGCTGCGTCGTCTGGGACGAAATCGTCCCCTTCTGGTTCGTTCTTGCCTTCTGCCCCTCCGATTGGCTCTGGCGCGGCGCGGCTTTCCTGCTTTTCCGGTTTTTCGACATTTTCAAACCGCAACCAGCGCGGTTTTTCGACGAAAAGGTCAAAAACGGGTTTGGCATCATGGCCGACGATCTGGTCGCCGCGCTTTACACGCTTCTCGTTCTCTCTATTTTTCGTCTTTTCCAATGAGCCTGCACCGCGCCTACGACCCGCGCGCAATCCAAGCGCTTGCGCGGCGCGTCGTGCGCCTATTCTCTGAAAACGCCCAGCGCCTCACGACCGCCGAACCCTGTACCGGCGGATGGGTCGCCCAGGCGCTGACCGCGATTCCCGGCAGTTCCTCGTGCTTCGACCGAGGCTTTGTCTGTTATTCGAACGACGCGAAGCGCGAAATGCTCGGCGTCCCGTCCGAAACGCTCGACCGCCACGGCGCGGTCAGCGAAGCCGCGGCAGCGGCAATGGCTCGCGGCGCGTTGCGTCATAGCACGTCCGATTGGTCGCTGTCGATCACAGGAATCGCCGGTCCCGACGGCGGAACGCCCGAAAAACCGGTCGGCGTCGTTTGCTTTGCCTGGGCCTGCCGCGATCGCTGCGAAACCCGCACCCGACGTTTCGACGGCTCCAGGGAAGCGGTCCGCGGGCAATCGGTTTCTTTTGCCTTAGAAGGACTCCTCGATTTTGCATCTTTGAGGTCGGCTTAAGGCGCCCTCGTTCTGGCTTGCCTGTTCCGCATTATGCGTTTAGAATTCATGGCGCGTAAATCGCGCAAGAACGGAGACGCTCGTGAAATGGTATCTCGTCCACACCAAACCGCGCCAGGAGCGCGCCGCGCTGAGAAATCTCGATCGGCAGGGTTACGTGTGCTACCTTCCGTTCATTCTGCAGGAAAAACTTCACCGGAATAAGCGCGTCGTCGTCGATGAACCTCTTTTCCCGCGCTATCTCTTCATCCGGCTGGGTAGCGGCGAAAACGCCAAAAGTTGGTCTCCCGTCCGTTCCACACCGGGCGTCAGCTGCCTCGTCGTTTTCGGCGGTCGGCCCGCTCCGATCGACGACCGATTGATCGAAGCTTTGCGCGAGAGAGCGAGCGGAGCGCGGCACACGCCGATTCCGCTATTTTGCCCGGGCGAGCGCCTGAAGTTTACCGGCGGCGCCTTTTCAGGACTCGACGCCGTTTATCGGATGACGGACGGCGAAGGGCGCGCCATGGTTCTGGTCGAATTGCTGAGCAAACCCGCGCAAATGACTGTATCGCCCGCCGACTTACGCAAGGCCAGCTGACACGAAATCTTGCGCATCGAAGCCGCATCGACGACTTTCCGATACCGACCGCTGCTTCCGGGATTATTGGTTTTGCAGGACTCGTGTGGCAAAATCCTTCCTTGGCTCCGAAAGTCTTCGGGGCGGCATTTTCGTATCCGCGCGTTTTCTCGAATCGCCGCTCCATTCCCGCTTCCGGTGTTATCGAATGCACGACTCATGCGCTGCCGATCGTGAACGGCGGGGCGGTAGCGTGTCCAGCGTATCCTCCTTTGACGATGCCAAATGAAAACAACCCTATCCTCACCGCCGTCATACTTTGCGGCGGTTCGGGCACGCGCCTCTGGCCCGTATCGCGCAAGAGCTTTCCAAAGCAATTCGTCCCGCTGATCGCTCGAAAAAGCCTTTTGCAACTGACGCTCGAGCGCGTGTCCTCGGTCTTTCGTGACACGCAGCCTCTCATCGTCGCCGCGGAAGAACACCGCTTCATGGTCACGGACATCCTGCAGTCGATGAAGATGGGAGGCGACCTGATCTTGGAGCCCGCCCCACGGAATACGGCGGCCGCGATCGCGATCGCGGCGCTCCATGCCGACCGATCGGGACAGGAAATACTTCTGTTTTGTCCTGCCGACCACCACATCCCGGATACCGACGCGTTCTCGCGGATCGTTTTCCAGGGTATCGCTGCGGCGTCATCGGGAACCATCGTCACTTTCGGCGTCCGACCGACCTTTCCGAGCGCCGCGTATGGCTATATCCGCCTGGGACGCCGTTTGGACGCGCACGCCCATGTTGTCGAGCGTTTCATCGAAAAACCCGACGTCGAATCGGCGCAGCGGCTTCTGCTCGCCGGTGACGCGCTGTGGAATTCGGGCATTTTTCTGGCGCGCGCCGGAACGATGCTCGACGCGCTCGAAAAACGCGCGCCGGATATTCTCGCCGCCTGTCGAAAGTCGATGGAGAACGCGAGCCATGACAGGCCGCCGAGCGGCCATCTCTTTATCCGCCCTGAGGTCGAAAGCTTCGTTTCCTGCCGCTCGCAAAGCATCGACTATGCCGTGATGGAAGCTCACGACAGGATTGCGGTTCTTCCTTTCGACGGACAGTGGAGCGATGTCGGAAGCTGGAGCGCCGTCGCCGACCTCGCGAAAGCCGATGAAGACGGAAACCGCGTTCAAGGGCAGGGCTGGATGCGCGGCGCACGGAATACTTTCATCCACGCGCCGTGCCGGCCCGTCGTCGCGATCGGGACGCGCGACCTTCTGCTCATCGACACGCCGGACGCCGTACTCGCAGTACACCCGGACGCGACCGAGCACGTCAAGGACATCGTCGCGCAACTGGAGAAAGAGGGCTGCGCCCAAGCGCTCACGCACCGCAAGGTCGCGCGCCCCTGGGGATGGTACGATGCGATCGATGCCGGAAAAGGATTTCAGGTCAAGCGAATCGGCGTCAAACCCGGCGCCGCCCTGAGCCTCCAAAAACACCTTCGCCGCGCCGAACATTGGGTCGTCGTCAAAGGCAGTGCCGAAATCGTCCGCGGCGAGGAAACTTTCCTCCTGAACGAAAATCAATCGACTTACATTCCCGTGGGCGTTGTCCACCGCCTGAAAAATCCGACGGACGAAGAACTCGAAATCATCGAGATCCAATCGGGCGATTATCTTGGTGAAGACGACATCATCCGCTTAGAAGACGCGTATGGAAGGAAGACGGAGCAAACATGAGGCCCAGGCCTAAAATCTACGTTGCGGGCCACAAGGGAATGGCCGGTTCGGCAATCGTCCGGGAACTTCTAAAAGCCGGACATCCGAAGGAACGCCTACTCGTGCGCGCGCATGCCGAACTCGATTTGACGGATCAAACCGCCGTCCGCGCTTTTTTCGAAGCCGAGCGGCCTGATCAAGTCTATCTGGCCGCGGCGAAAGTCGGCGGCATCCATGCAAACGACGCCTACCCGGCCG
>JAIRZC010000244.1 GCA_031267455.1 Accumulibacter sp.
CGCGTGGAAACTGGCCTACGCCGACTTTGTGACGGCGATGATGGCTTTTTTTCTCCTCATGTGGCTGCTCGGTTCGGTGTCGAGCGGAGACTTGAAAGGACTTTCCGAATTTTTCCAGAACCCGCTCCGCGTCAGCTTCGGGGGAGGTTCGGGCACCGGTGACGCAATGAGCATCCTGAAAGGCGGCGGAAAGGACATCTCGTCCTCGTCGGGCTATACGAGGGAAGGCGAGGTCAGGCGAAGCGGCGCGGCGAACCTGAAGGGCGCGCGGACGGAAGAATTGCGCAAGGAATTCGAGGAGCGCGAAAAGCGCTCGCTGGGCAACCTCAAGTCGAACATCGAAGGAATGATCGCGGGCAACCTCGTTTTTCAGCAATTCAAAAGCCAGATGATGGTCGATGTCGTTCCCGAGGGCTTGCGCGTCCAGATCATCGACGAGCAGAACCGTCCGATGTTCGATACGAGCAGCGCCGAGCCGGCGCCTTATTTCAGGACGATTCTGCGCGAAATCGGTCAATCCTTGAATTCTGTTCCGAACAAGATCAGCATTTCCGGGCATACCGACGCGGCACAGTACGGATCGGGAGTCAGGGGCTTTTCAAACTGGGAACTTTCGGTCAACCGCGCGAACGCGGCGAGGCGGGAGATGATTGCCGGCGGGATGGACGAAAACAAAGTGTTCCGTGTCGTCGGTTTCTCGTCGATCATTCTTTTTGACCGGAACGATCCCCTGAGTCCGTCGAACCGGCGCATCAATATCACGGTCTTGAACAAGCGCACCGAAGAAGCCATGTTGCAGGAAGATGCCGATGTGGCCGAGAATCCGGACACCCAATCCCAAACCCCGGAGGCTTCCTGGCCGCCTGGCCGGACTTGAGCGAGTCGGCCGCGCGCAAAGGGGGCTTGCCATTCTCCGGCTTTTTATCGCGAATGGAACAGCGATTTACTTCGAATCCGTGAAAAACTTTCCCCGTTTTCCCTTGCTTCGAGCCGTCCCCCCCCGACGCGCGGAGCGGATTGTGGCGGAAGACTGGTTTTGGGCCGGGAAAACCTCTCGACGAGGCGCCTCTTCGGTCTCCGACGCTCCGAATCCGTCCGTTACGCGAAAACGGCCCGCGGGCGTGGCGGCGGGAACACGGAAACGAGGCCGGAAACCGGGAGATGGATCGTCGGGACGATTTCCGCGGGAGCGCGCGAAGTGGCGTTTGATTTGAAGGAGAAACGCTTGTTCGGCAGCCTCGACGCCCGAATTTCAGCGGCGCCGGGCGCGAAGAACATCGAACTTCTGCTCTTTTCGCTCGGGACATCCCGACTCTTCGGTCTCGATGTGCTCAAGGTCAACGAATTCAAGCGATCTCCGCATATCACGCGAACGCCCAATATGCCCAGAGGAATGAAGGGGCTCGTTTCGCTCCACAGCAAGATTTTTCCCGTGATCTCGCTGCTTTCTTTCCTTGGCGATTCGAAAGCCTTGCCCGAAGAGAGCGAGAGAACCATCGTCGTCGTCGAGTACTCGAAACGAACGCTCGGCTTTCTCGTGGAAGACGTGATCGACATCGCGCCCGTCGAGCCTGAAAAAATCCGGCCTTCCGAAAACGTTCTTCCATCGGGAACGGATTTCATCATGGCGACCGCCGAACTTGAGAACGGGACGACGGTTTATCTGCCCGATGTCGAGCAGATACTCGCCAATGTCTTCAGCGAGGCCGTGATCGTCAACCTGCCGATGCTGGAAATCGAGGAAAAAAGCGTCTTTTTTGTCGACGACTCGATCGTCGCGCGGCGTAAAATCGCGAATGTGCTTGACAAACTGGGCATTCATTACAAATATGCCAACAACGGTTTGCAGGCCTGGAGCCGCCTGCAGGGCATGGCCGCGCAGGCCCAGCAAGCCGGAGTCCGCATGCGCGACCTCATCCGGCTCATCCTGGTCGATGCCGAAATGCCCGAAATGGACGGCTATGTCCTGACGAGGAACATCAAGGCGGATCCGCGATTCGCGGGAATCATCGTCGTCATGCATTCTTCGCTTTTGTCCGGAGTCAATCGCGCGAAGGGGCGGGATGCCGGGGTCGATGTCTATGTATCGAAATTCGACGCGGAACCCTTGCTGGACACTTTGCGTCCCATGTTGGAAGATCGGAACAAAGAAAGCTTCGGAGTAAAAAATGCCTGACCCCAATTTGAAGATTCTGGTCGTAGACGATTTCCCGACGATGCGGCGTTTCATCCGGAATCTGCTCAAGGAACTCGGATTGTCCAACGTCGACGAGGCCGACGATGGCATTTCCGCCCTGCAAAAACTCAAGGCCAAGGATTTCGGGCTTGTCCTGACCGACTGGAACATGCCCAATATGGATGGCCTGCAGCTCCTCCAGGCGATTCGCGCCAGTGAGGACTTTGCCCGTCTGCCCGTCATCATGCTTACGGCGGAGGCGAAAAGGGAAAATATCATCGCCGCCGCGCAGGCCGGGGCCAGCGGGTATATCGTCAAGCCTTTCACCGCGGCGACGCTTGACGAAAAACTGCACAGGATTTTCGAGAAGATGGGTAAGTGAATGAGTGATAGGGAATCCTCCGGCGATTCTTCCGAACTGGAAGCCCTGTTCGACAGCATCGCGGACAAGGTCTGGGGCGCTTCGCTCCAGACGAGCGCGGAAACCGCGCCAGATACTCCTCCCGCGCGGACAGAATTTCCCGGCGAATCGGCCTCGAGCGACGCGCCGCCGGTCCCTTTGCAGGTCAGGGAGCAGATGCGCCGCATCGCGGCGCTGATCGAAACGGATGGAAACACGGACGGAAACGATCCGGAACGCGAGGGGGAACCCGAAAAAAGCCTCCGGGAAGGCGCCCCCCGGGACGAAACGGCCTCGTTTCCCAAGGAAACCGAGGAACATTTGCGTCGGGTCGCGGACCTGACCGGGCAGCTTGCCGACAAAATGCGGGACACGCTCGGCGTCCTTGGCCCGCTTTGCGACGATCTCGAAGGCAAGGCGGCCTCGCTGGCGGTGAGGTGGGACTTGCTGTACGCGAACAAGATCGGCATCGAGGAATTCAAGCGGCTCGCGTCGGATACCTGCATGTATCTGAAAAACGGCGTTCCGCAGACGACGGCGAAAGCGCGGGAAGCCTTGAGCCAGACCGTTCCCCTGCGGGAATCGGGCGTATCGGCATCCCGCGTCGCGAGGGACCTTCTGTCGCAATTTCAGGAATTCGAAATGCGACGCGCGGGCGCTCTCCGCAAGACCGAGGCCTGATTCCAGGTGAAAGCGCGCGCCGGGAATTCCAAGCCCCGCGCCGGGAGGGCATTTCCATGAGCGATTTTTCCGGACTCGAAGACCTCTTGCAGGATTTCCTGCAAGAGGCGAACGAATTGCTTTCGGACGTCGACAACAAACTCGTCGACCTTGAAAAGAATCCGGAGGACCGTGGACTCCTCGATGCCGCCTTTCGCGGCTTTCACACGATCAAGGGCGGCGGGGGATTCCTCAACGCGACCGAACTCGTCAAGCTCTGTCATTTGACCGAAAGTCTGTTCGACCGGCTCAGGACCGGGAAGATGCGCCTGACGCCGCGCCTGATGGACGTCATCATGGCGGCGACGCAGAGTATCCGGAACATGTTCGACGAACTCGCGCGGCAAAGGCTGCCCGCGCCGGCCAGTCCCGATCTTCTCCAGACCCTGCGGGACGCGCTGGACGAAAAAGGCGCTTTGGCGGATGCCGGCGAAAAAGCGTCGCCCGCGAGCGCGGCAGGGACGAACGAACCCGATTGGGAAGCCCTTTTCCATGCCTTGACGGGCGTTTCGGCGGCGTCTGCCGCGTCGGAAGTTTCCCGCGCCCCCTCTGAAAAGCCGCTTCCTGAGGGCGATACGATTTCGCCCGGACGCGCGATGGCCTCCCCCACGGCCGCGGATGACAAAAAGCTCCCCGCGCGCGCCCAGACCGTGCGCGTCGAGGTGGCGCGGCTCGATCACGTGCTCAACCTGTCGAACGAAATCAGCCTGATGCGCAATCACGTCAACGCCTTGTGGAGCGAGGTGCTTTCCGGAAACAACGATCCCGATACGATCCATTCGCTGGACCGGGCGGTCGGTCAGCTCGATCTTCTGGTGCATGACCTCCAAAATTCCGTGATGCGCACCCAAATGCAGGCGGTCGGCCGGCTTTTTCAAAAATTTCCGCGCATCGTCCGCGACCTGTCGCGCCAGCTCGACAAGGACATCGAATTGCTCCTGCTGGGCGAGGACACCGAAATCAACAGAAACCTGATCGAAGACCTCCTCGACCCGATGATCCACCTCATCCGAAACGCGATAGACCACGGTATCGAGCACTCGGCAGAGCGGCAAATGGCGGGGAAGCCGCCCAAGGGGGTCGTGCGGATCGAGGCGCGCCAGGAAGGCGATCGCTTCATCCTCGTCGTCGCGGACGACGGTCACGGGATGCTTCCGGCGAAAATTCGCCAAAAGGCCGTCGAAAAAGACCTGCTTCTTGAAAAAGACGCCGCCGTTCTCGACGACTCGCAGAGCCTGAACCTGATTTTTCTGCCGGGTTTCTCGACGCTTTCCGAAGCTTCCTCCGTTTCGGGGCGCGGCGTCGGGATGGACGTCGTGAAACAGAATATCGAAAAACTCAACGGAACGATCGACATTCACACGGTTCCGGGAGAAGGGACGGCTTTCAGCATTTCGCTTCCGCTGACCCTCGCGATCCTTCCGTCGCTGCTCGTCCTTCTGGACGACCAGCCTTTCGCGATCCCGCTCGCGATGATTCGTGAAATACTGCCGATCGACACCGCCGAAATACAGGAGATCGGCGGAAAGGATACCCTGCTCGTCAGGGGCGAAATACTGCCTGTCATCCCGCTTTCGCGTCTCTTCGGATGGGCCGGGACCACGAGGCCGGGTTACGGCGTCCTGATCGAGACGACCGAATGGCATTTTATCCTGGCCGTCGACGATTTCATGGGCTACGACAATGCCGTTATCAAGCCGCTCGACAATTTCTGTCCGCGCGGCGTTTCGGGCGTAACGACCCTGCCGAGCGGACAGATCGTTCTGATCCTCAACATGAAGGAATTGCTTGCGGACTTTCACGAGACGGCCGACGAAAATCTTCGTTTCGACCAGTTCCTGAGAATATGATCGAGGCCGCGCCGGATGGGCGTTCTCCGGTTTCCCGGCGCATAGATACCGTGGACATCGGCAGGGGCGGGTTTGAAACCCGCCCCTGCGATGCCTGCCGGGGGATTACCACGGGCGGGTTTGAAACCCGCCCCTACGATGCCTGCGGGGGGATTACCACGGGCGGGTTTGAAACCCGCCCCTGCGATGCCTGCGGGGGGATTACCACGGGCGGGTTTGAAACCCGCCCCCACACGTTCGGCGGGGGGATTGCCCGCGGGCGGGTTTGAAACCTGCCCCTGCGCGTTCGGCGGGGGGATTGCCCGCGGGCGGATTTCCC
>JAIRZC010000006.1 GCA_031267455.1 Accumulibacter sp.
AACCGCAATCGCCCAGCCGCAATCCTTCTTCGGCCTTCCAAAAACCGGAGGCACCGCGCATTGAAATCAAACGGGTGTTAATTGCAGCACAAAAAACCAAAGACGATTTTAATCCAAGGTGCTGCAACCCGTGACCGAATGACTGGATTTGAGCGGCGCTTCTGCCGAACATTGGGTGAAATTCTCCCGTACCGGTATGGGGGTGTGATCGATTTGGCGCTGCGCAAAAAAGAAGGATGAAGGCCCGAAAAACCTTATTTGATATGAGATGCGGCGCGGTCAGAGGAAAAAACGCCATCTCATTGATTTTGCGCAGTTTTAAGCGCGGAACTGGATTAAAATGCTCATAAACAGCGCCCGACCCAAACGACGCGACCGAGAATGGTCGCATCGCTGTCAATCTTCGCCATGTTGAGAATAAACGGCTCGAATTGCGGGTTATCGCTTGTTATCCTAATCTTTCCGCCCGGCAGGGCTTGCACGTTTTTAACGAGCAACATCTCGCCCATCCGCAAAATGTAAATCCCCTCGCAATCCGGACGACGGGCGCGAAGATCAATCAGAATGCAGTCTCCAGCGCGGAGCGTCGGCTCCATTGAATTGCCTCGCACCCGGATCAAGCGCAGATCGGAGGGTTTGGCGTTAAGCTCAAGCCGAATCCAATCCTCCTTGAACATGAGCGCGTTATCCGACGGGTACGTGTCCCCAACCACCGCGCCGCCACCCGATGGCAAGTAAATATCATCCTCAAGCATAATCGCAACGAAGCCGGAAGGAATCGCCCTCAAAGACCATTCGGTCGCCTCGCTGCCCTTAGGAGCTGGCTCAATATAAGCGCGGGTCTCTGAATAGAACATTTCACCCTCGCCCGTAAGAAGCCAGTTAGCGTTGATGCCTAGTTTCACAAAGCCTGCGATGGCTTCTCCTCCAGGGATGCTCCTGCCGTCTTCGTAGCCTTGATAGCCGCGAGTGGATACGCCTGATTGTTCTGCAACCGCTTTTTGGCTTAATCCAAGCGATGCCCGCGCTACTCTCAATCTATCTGAAATACTCATGTCCCACTTCCTTCGAAAAAGCGAGATAGAGAAAGTGAGAGGCGCAAAAAATAAACTTGCATCACATTAATTATCAAAGAATTTCCATTGATTTACGGAGCAAGGTTCCGCAAAAAAACGTAGTGCGCAAAAAAAGTCTGTCAACATGGTTGACTTACGAAAAATTGTGCTGTTAAATGCCATCCATCGCAAAAACCGAAAGAAGCGCGAAACATGGCAAACAAAGCTGAAAAAAACACCAGTCGAAAGGACTGGCACCCGGCCGATATAAAAGCGGCACTTGAGAAAAAAGGATGGACCTTACGGGCGCTCGCTGAATTCCACGGCGTCAAAGGGTCCTCATCGTTCTCACACACGTTTGAGAGGAGTTTCCCCCTCAACGAACAACGCATCGCCGCCGCCATCGGCATCAAGCCACAGGACATCTGGCCATCCCGGTATTACCCTGATGGCACCAAAAAACCGCGCGGGGTGCGAGGCGCTCTGAGGTTCAAGTCTACCGAATTTCGTTGCCAACTCAATGGCAATTTAAGAGCGACAGCGTAGCCGGGGAGTTTTTTCCTTGATGGAGTCAAACATCCGTTTTTGTACAATGACCTTTAGGAACATCTTGAACCATCTACCAGGAGAAAAATTCCATGAAAAAGTTTCACCCGCCTTCGTTGCGGCGGCTTTCGCTTTTGGAGTAAAAGGACGGCATTCCGGCAAGCCGCAAAGACCCTGGCGTCACTGTATGTGTTTCCCCAGGAAAGCGATTGAGTCGCGTTTCCAACTTTTTCGCCGCATACGCCAAGCTGGAAAAGCTCGCTTGGATTGTCAGGTTTCTACCGACTCTTAACGCTTAGATTCTCTCGGGTATACTCTTTTTCGATCCGTCAGCTTTCGAATATTTCATCGCGTCTTTAAAGAAGAAAGAATATTGGCATGGACAAGAAATCACTATGGATGCTCTCGATGGGGCATGCGATTACCGACCTCAATCAGGGCGCGCTCCCGGCGATCCTGCCTTTTCTGATCCGGCGCGGCGGTTTGAGCTATGCCGATGCGGCCGGGCTGGCGTTTGCGATGGCGCTTTCATCTTCGATCGTACAGCCTCTCTTTGGCGTTTGGGCTGACAAGACGTCCCGGCACTGGTTGATGCCGTCCGGAGTCTTTCTGGCCTGCGTCAGCCTGGCCTTCATCGGATTCGTTCCCGCCTATGAGCAAATGTTTCTCTGCGCGATTCTGAGCGGGATCGGAATCGCCGCATTTCATCCCGAGGCGGCGCGGCTCGCCAACGCTTTGGCGGGAAAGAAAAAGGGCGCGGGGCTCGGGATTTTTTCGGTCGGCGGAAATGTTGGTTTCGCGCTTGGCCCAGCGCTCATGACGCCGGCATTGCTCGCCTTCGGAACCGCGGGCACCGCGTTTTTATTTCTTCCGGGAGTGGCAATGCCCTTTCTGCTGATCCTCAGCGCTAAAAGAATCTCAGTCAAACTTCCCGCAGCAGCGAAAAGCGGTGTTCCAGAAACAGGAGAAGCGAAGGTCAGGGACCAATGGCCCGAATTTTCCTGGCTGTCCGTCGCGATCGTCGTCCGCTCGGTCGTTTTTTACAGTGTCAACACTTTTCTTCCGCTTTATTGGATACATGTGCTACACCAGTCGGAAGCTGCCGGTGGAACGGCGCTTGCCGCACTGTGCGCGATGGGCGCCGCGTCCACCTTGCTCGGCGGAATGCTCGCCGACCGAATTGGCGCAAACAGCGTCGTCAGGCTGGGCTATGTTCTCCTCGTGCCTTTCCTTTACCTTTTTGCCCGGACGACGGACATTTTTTGGGCGAGCGCGCTTTTATTGCCGATTGCCTTTTCGCTCTTCTCGATCGCCAGTCCAATGGTGTTGCTTGGGCAGAGTTATCTGCCGAACAAGGTAGGATTTGCTTCGGGCGTGACGCTGGGTCTCGCGGTCAGCGTTGGCGGCCTCATGGCGCCGCTCGTGGGCCGCTACGCGGATGACAATGGGCTGTCCGCGGCGATGGTGCTGTTGTCTTTCATCCCGATCATCGGCGCGTTTGCCGCCCTGACGCTAAAACCGCCCGAAGCAACTCGGCGTTCATGAATCGTTCATGCCGATCACTTCGGGAATGCGGCAGAATCACAGGGTAACGAATTCTCCGAGCCGGGGAAGCCGCAGGTTTTTCCAGCCGAGATTCTTCTGGACGGCGGCGATGAAGGCCTGTGAAGCGCCGGGTTCGCCGTGGACGACGAAAGCCTGCTTCGGCGGCTTGCGAAATCCGCGCAGCCAGTCGATCAGCGCCGGCTGGTCGGCGTGCGCGGACAGTCCACCGACCGTATGGATGCGCGCCCGAACCGGGATGGGTTGGCCGAAGATGCGCACGAGCGGCGCGCCGTCGACGAGGCGACGGCCCAGCGTTCCGCTGGCTTGGAAGCCGGTGATCAAGATACAGCATTCGGGGCGAGGGAGGTTTTCGCGCAGGTGGTATTTGATCCGTCCGGCATCGCACATGCCGCTTGCTGAAATGATGACGGCGCCGCTCTTCACTTCGTTGAGCGCCCTCGACGCATTTGCGTCGCCGACGAATTCGACCTTGATCTTGTCGGGATGTTTGTCCGCCCACATCCTGAGCGCGATCGTTTCGTCGTCGAGCAATTCCCGATGGTCGAGCGTGATGCGCGTCGCCGAAGCCGCCATTGGTGAGTCGACATAGATTTTGACCGGCCCAATGCGTTTACGGTGAACGAGATCGGCCAGGATATGGATAACTTCCTGCGTTCGCCCCACAGCGAATGAGGGAATGATAAGGTTGCCCCGCGTTGCGCGAACGCGCTCGAAGGCCGAAACGATTTCGTCCTCGGTTTCTCCCATCGGACGGTGTTGGCGGTTGCCATAGGTCGATTCGATGAGAAGCAGATCCGCTTCCGGGATGGTTTTTTCGGGATCGTGGATGACAGGACGGCCCGGCATGCCGAGGTCGCCTGAAAAAACGAGTTTCCGGGATAAGCCTTTTTCGGCGGCGGTGACTTCGATCCAGGCCGACCCCAGGATGTGCCCGGCTTCGTGAAAACGCGCACGCACGGTTTCCGATGCCGTGATATCTGTCCCGAAAGGCACGGGAAGCAGATGATCCAATGCCGACATTGCCTGTTGCACTGTGTAGAGGGGTTGAAATATTCGCGTCCGAGGCGTTTTTCCGCGCCGCTGGTGGCGAAGCTGCCATTCGTTTTCTTTTTCCTGAAT
>JAIRZC010000034.1 GCA_031267455.1 Accumulibacter sp.
ACAAAAGGAAGGCGATCAAAATGGAACTGCAATGCAAAATCGAGTGAAGGCGGCCAGGGAAGCCATTTGGCCGTATTATGTCGATCCGTCCCAACGCGCCGTTTGGGACGAAGACGTGGAAAACATCGTCTTCGACGGAGAAGTTAAAACGGGAACCACCGGACGAGTGAAACTCAAGGATATGCCCGAAATGCAATTCACGCTGACCGAGGTGATCGTCAATGCGTCGTATTGCGACAGGACCGACGTTCCGGGTATGGGAAGCCTGTTTTTCAGCCATAAAATCCTGCAGGAAGACGGAAAGACCTTCGTTCAGCATGCCGTCAGGCTGCAAAAGGACAAGTTCACGGAAGAAGACCTGGGTTTCCTCAATGGCGTGTTTTCCGACGTTCCTGGCGCGGTGTTGAAAATCAAGAGAGAGGCCGAGCGCTAATTGGAATTTTCCTCCCCCAGATTTAAGAACGACGCCGACGCCTCGACGCGCCTGATATTCATTCGCGCGTACAACAAATGGCATGCGGTCATCAGGAACGAATTGCGGACCCTGGGTATCACCCATCCGAAATTCGTGGTGATGACCGTGCTGAATTTTCTCAGCCAGTCGGATGAATTCGTGACGCAGGCAAGCATCGCGCGCTTGGCCGACATGGACGTCATGTCGGTGTCGCAGGTCGTGAGGGGGCTGGAGGAGAAAGCCTGCCTGGTCAGGACGGATAATCCGAGAGACACGAGAGCCAACGCGGTTCGGCTTTTGGAAAAAGGGCGGGAAATGATTGTCCGCGCGCTTCCCATCGTGGAAAAAATAGACGAAGATTTTTTTGGCGTTTTGTCCAACGACGAGAAAGCGTTCCGGAATCATTTGCATCGCCTGATCGCGTAGTTTTTCCGCCGAACCGCTTGAACGCAAAAAGGAGACCAACCGGATCATGATCATCGGCAACGCAAAATTCCCGGCAACGCGGCTGCGGCGCATGCGTCGGGACGAGTTTTCCCGGAGCTTGATGCGCGAATCGACGCTTGCGGTCAGCGACCTGATCTATCCCGTATTTGTCTTCGAGGGCAGAAACCGGGTGGAACCGGTCTCTTCGATGCCCGGCGTCGAGCGGCAAAGTATCGACCGGCTGCTGGCGACGGCGGAGCGCGCTGCTCAGCTGGGCATCCCCGCGCTCGCGTTGTTTCCAGTGATCGACGCCGGCTTGAAAACGCCGGGAGCCGAAGAAGCCTGGAACCCCGATGGCCTCGTTCCGCGCGCAGTCTCCGCGCTCAAAAAGTCTTTTCCCGACCTGGGTGTGATTACGGATGTCGCGCTTGATCCTTACACCAGCCACGGCCAGGATGGGCTGATCGCCGCCGATGACCCGCGCGCCTACGTGCTCAACGACGAAACGCTCGAAGCGCTTGCGAAACAGGCGCTGGCGCACGCCCGGGCTGGCGCCGACATCGTCGCGCCTTCCGACATGATGGACGGGCGCATTGGCCGTATCCGTTCGACGCTCGATAGCGCCTGCCTGATCCACACTCGCGTCCTGGCGTATTCGGCGAAATACGCTTCATGTTTTTACGGGCCTTTCCGGGACGCTGTCGGCTCGTTGGCCCCTCTCGGCAAGGGAGACAAGAAGACTTACCAGATGGACCCGGCCAATACCGACGAAGCGTTGCGCGAGGTCGCGCTCGATCTTTCCGAGGGCGCGGACATGGTGATGATCAAGCCCGGAATGCCGTACCTTGATGTCATTTTTCGAATCAAGAGCGAATTTGGCGTACCGACCTATGCGTACCAGGTGAGTGGTGAATATGCGATGTTGGAAGCCGCTGCGAAGAACGGCTGGCTCGACAAGCGAGCGAGCGTCTTAGAGTCCCTGCTGGCTTTCAAGCGCGCGGGCGCGGATGGCATCCTGACTTATTTTGCGCTCGATGCCGCGAAGTGGGTGAAGGGTGGGCAGGAGCGTCCAGAGAGCAGGTCTACCTGCTGTTCAGCAGGGAAATGAGACGGTGCAGCGCAAAGCCCGATCCGATACTTATGATCCATGCGATGAAAATCCCCGCGATGTTCGCGACCGCGTTTCCGGGGAAGAAATGCGTAACGATCGCGCCGACGGCGAGAATGATGGGGAAATGCGTCAGGAAGACGCCGTACGAAATTTCGCCGAGGCGGCGCAGCAAGCGGACATCCCGCCGGTTTTCGGGAAAGCGCCAACGCTCGGGAACACAAAGCGCGAGTGCCGTAATGCCCGCCAGCGCGATCCGCGAACGAAAATCGATTCCGAGCGCAAGAAGTGTGGAAAGAGCGAGAAATGCAAGTCCCGGCGCTTTCCGCCCGGATTGCGAGATATAAAATGCCAGTATGCCGAATCCGTAAGCGCCGAAAAAGTAGAGGCTCCAATCGTTAAAACTGGCGTTACGGTTGAAGTAAAACAAAGACGCGAGAATTCCGGCGGCGACGGACAAGGTAGCGAGGGCGCATGCATTTTTCTTTCCGGCGTTTTTTGCGACGACGAGCATTCCGAGAAACAGCGCGAAGAGCTGAAAGTCGATCGCGACATACCAGACGCCTGCCGAAAGCGAATCGACCTTCAGGATTCCCTGTAACAAAAGGAGGTGCGCGATGGCTTGAAGGATAGTCGGTGGCGCGGGAATCGAATCGTGCGCCATCAGGAGACGAGCGAAAGCTGCGCAAATAACCGCGAACGCCAGCGCGGCGGCGTAGGGGACGACGAGTTTCAAGTAGCGTTTTTTCAGCGCATCGAGAGGAGAAGCGCCGACCAGATACCCGCTGGGCGCAAGCGCGCGGGCCGCGAGGTAGCCGCCCGCGACGAGGAAAACCTGGACGGCTATTCGCGCGTCGCGGCTGAGCCACTCGAACGCGACCGGCGCGAATTCGCGGATCGTATCACTCATCGGGCTGTAGAAGGCCAGATGGTGCAGGACGATGATCTGCGAGGCGAACGCCTTGAGAATGTCGATGAGAATCAGATGCTTC
>JAIRZC010000144.1 GCA_031267455.1 Accumulibacter sp.
TGGCTGACCCGAAAGATCGCAAACAGGTTCTAACACGCGCCGACAATCCGCCGGATGTTGCGCGCGTCGCGCGTTTCCTGTTCAATGATGCGCCTTACGGCACCGGCAGGTCATCAACGCCGATGGCAACCGCGCGGCCCATCCGTGATGGAACCTTTCGCAGTCCCGCTTTTTTCTTCAAGAGACCCGTGGATACGTCGAAGAACCTGCAACGCCTGAAGCGCCGCCTGGAGAGCAACGTCGGCAAGGCGATCGCCGACTACAACATGATCGAGGCCGGCGACACCGTGCTGGTCTGCGTTTCCGGCGGCAAGGATTCGCATGCCCTGCTGTCGATCCTGATGAGCCTCAAGCGGCGCTCGCCCGCCGCGTTCCGGCTGATCGCCATGAACCTCGACCAGAAGCAGCCCGGCTTTCCCGTCGACGTGCTGCCGCGCTACCTGTCCGGGCTGGGCGTCGAGCACCGTATCGTCGAGCAGGACACGTATTCGGTCGTCAGGGAGAAGATCCCTGAGGGGAAGACGACATGCTCGCTCTGTTCCCGGCTGCGGCGCGGGGTGATCTACCGGACGGCCAAGGAACTCGGCGCGAACAAGATCGCGCTGGGCCATCACCGCGACGACATCGTGCATACGCTGTTTCTCAACCTCCTGTTCGGCGGCAAGCTGAAGGCCATGCCGCCCAAGCTGGTGACCGACGACGGTGCGCACATCGTAATCCGGCCGCTGGCCTATTGCACCGAGGCGGACATCGCGCGCTTTGCGCGCGGCATGGAATTTCCGATCATTCCCTGCAATCTGTGCGGTTCGCAAGCCAAGCTGCAGCGGCAGAAAATCCGTGAAATGATGGCCGACTGGGACCAGCGCTATCCGGGACGCACGGAATCGGTCTTCACCGCCTTGCAGAACGTCGTTCCTTCGCACCTCGCCGACGGAATGCTGTATGATTTCAAAGATTTGCACACAGGAGGCAGCGGCATGGGAATGGACGGCGACGACATGGCCTTCGATGCGCCCCGGCGCATCGGCCCGGCGGACGTCTTGAGGTTCGTTGCGGCAGGGGAAGGCGGCGGGACAGCCATCGGCGGGAGGCTCGACCTCTGATCCGGGAATGACGATTGCCATGAATTCTTTTCTTTCCGTCCTGGCCGCCGGTATCACCGGCAACGCGCGCCTGCACGAAAAACTGGAAAGCTCGGAAGCCGCGCGCGTCATCGACCGCTGTCTCAAGCGGATTTTGCGTTCCATCGAGGTGGGCGGCGGGAACGTCGTCCAGACCGGCGGCGGCGAAGTGATGGCCGCGTTCGGCGCGGTCGAGGACGTGGTCAATACCGCCATCGAAATGCAGCGGCGTGTCGCCGACCTTCCTCCCGTCTCGGGCGTGAAGATGACCATCCGCGTGGGCATCTCCTGCGGCGTCACCGCCCGCGCCGGCCAGTCGGCGGAAGATGGCCTCGCCAGGGAAGCGGCGCATGTGGCGGGCATCGCGAAAGGGGGGCAAATCCTGGCCCTCGGCAGGATTTGCCAGGCGCTGCCGGAAGCGATGCAAGCGTTCCCGACCGACACGGGTTCGACGCTGCTGGGCGAATCGGGACGCAAGGAGACCATCGTGGAAATCAAGTCCGGAACGGCGCCCACGGGAAGCCCGCCTGCGCCGGACGCCGCGCCCGCCGCGGACAGCTGCCTGCGCTTGAACTACGGCAAAGCCGTCATCGTGCTCGACGAGAAGAAACCCGTCATCGACATGGGGCGCGACGGCTCGTGCGACGTCGTCATCCGCGACCCTCGCGCGTCCCGTCGCCATGCCACGATCAACCGCAAAGGGAATCAGGTCGTGCTGATCGACAAGAGCGCCAACGGACCCTTCGTGACCTTCGACGGCGATTCCGAACGATTCGTGAAACACGCCGAACTCGCCCTGCACGGCAAGGGCGTCATTTCGTTCGCCGCGTCGTCGGTCGAACCCGATGCCGACTGCGCAAGCTTCGAGTGCATTTAAACAAGGGTGAATAAGGGGCGCTGCTCCGGGGAGGCCGCGCCTCATTCCCGGCCCTTCTTCAAGAAGAGGAAGAAAGGGGTTGAAGACCGATCAGGACGCCTTGGTCGAACCTTTCAAACATTCACTCATGAATTTTTTGCGCTCGTCACCCTTGAGTTCTTTTTCTTTGGCTTCGGCATTGCAGGTCTTCATTTTTTCCTGCTGCGCTTTCTGGGCCGGAGAGGGTTCTCTCTTTACCGGCTCCTCGGCGCTCCACGCCAATCCCGTCGAAAACACGAATGCGGCCAGCGTGACCATGAGCTTCATTCCCATTTTTCTTGTCTCCTCTTTGTTGAAAATACTACTCTATCACGCAATTTTAGTTTATGGAAACGCTGAACAAGTGAGTGGATAAGTGAGATACAGAGAAGAGTTTGTACCGATTTTCGGCATTTTATGAAAAACGACTATTTTGGGCTTGGCTTCAAGGGGAAAAGGCCTCCAGAGAGGCGGATCGGGGGAATTTTCTCCCGATCCGCCCTTTGTATCTTGTCCTTCGGTGGTAGTTAGTTCCCCCTGCTTGGGAACTAAACTTGAGCCACAAATAATATCTACCGTCTCGAAGAGACGAAACAATGCTTGGCAAACGAATTTCGGGAAGCGTCACCCGGAATCGTCGGGCAGACGAAAGTCCGCCCGATGCCCGCCAGCGCGGACACACCCCTCATCCGCCCCTGCCGGGGCACCTTCTCCCGCAAGGGGAGAAGGGAAAACCGGCAGTCTTTGCTCTGGGAGCCAAGCCAGCGT
>JAIRZC010000102.1 GCA_031267455.1 Accumulibacter sp.
AACGGATCATTTCCGAAACCAGGGTCACTCCTGTTCTGAATCAGATCCAGTTGCATCCCTATATGCAACAACGCGCGCTGCGGTCCGTTCACGCCGCGCTCGGCATCCATACGCAAGCGTGGAGCCCGCTGGCCCAGGGCAAGGTCATCAACGACCCTGTCATCGGCAAGATATCGGAAAAACACCGTAAAAGCGCCGCTCAGATCGTAATCCGCTGGCACTTGCAGAGCAACATCATTGTAATTCCGAGGGCCTCCAAGCCTGCGCGAGTCCGGGAAAACTTTGACGTATTCGATTTCACCCTGGACGCCGATGACATGAAAGCCATCGAAGGGCTGGATGGAAAAGCCTGAGTCCAGGCTCAATGTGATACCGGAACGGCGCCTTGGGCGCCGTTCCGAAGAACCGAGGTGATTCCCATGAACGATCGGGACGGAATATGCGCGCGCGCCGTCTCACGGCTGCTGAATCTCAAAACGAACGAAACGCCAGCGGTACTCTCCGGGCTGTTTCTCTTTTTCTTGCTTTTCGTCAGCTACTCCATGCTGCGCCCCGTTCGCGAGACGATGGGAATTGCGGGAGGCGTACGCAACCTGCAATGGCTTTTCACAGGTACCTTCATCGCTACGCTGGCCGTGCTTCCGATCTTTGGCTGGGTCGCTTCCAAGGTCTCGCGCCGCGCCATCCTGACCTGGACCTACGGTTTTTTCACATTGAACCTCCTCGTATTTTCCACCGCGATGTTGGTGAATCCAGGGAGCATCTGGCTCGGGCGCATTTTCTATATCTGGCTGTCGGTATTCAATCTCCTCGCGATCTCGTTGGCATGGAGTGTCCTGGCCGATGTCTTCTCCCGCGAACAGGCCAAACGCCTGTTCGCGATGATCGCGGCCGGCGCCAGCGTGGGCGGGCTCGCAGGGCCACTACTCGGTACGCGGCTCGTATCGCATATCGGCCATGCCGGACTTCTTTTCCTGTCGGCGCTTCTGCTCGCCGGAAGCATGCGGTCGGCAACAGCCCTGCATCGTTGGCGCGACCGTACCCCTCTGACAGGCGCCGAGGACAGCGACGAAAACAGTCCGGAGGGACGACAGCGCCCAATCGGTGGAAATCCTTTCTCCGGCGCGACCGCGGTATTCAGTTCACCTTATCTGTTCGGCATTTCGATTTTCGTCCTCCTGCTTTCCAGCGTCTCGACTTTCCTCTATTTCGAACAGGCGCGTCTCGTCGCCGAAATCTTCCCTGACCGCACACAGCAGACCGAGGTTTTCGGACGCATTGATTCCATCGTTCAGGCACTCGCCATCATGACTCAAATTTTTTTCACGGGTCGAATCACAAAGAAGCTCGGAATCGGCGTCCTGCTGATCGCCGTCCCGATCGCCATGGCCGCGGGCTTTGCCTGGCTCGCGATAGCGCCTGTTTTCTCCGTCTGCGTCATCGTGATGGTCGTCCGCCGCACGGGGGAATTCGCGCTCGTGCGGCCGGGGCGTGAAATGCTCTACACGGTGATCCCTCCGGATGGGAAATACAAGGCCAAGAATTTCACCGACACGGTCGTCTATCGCGGCGGCGACGCCATCAGCGGCTGGGTGCGGAGCGGACTCACCCGACTCGGCGACCCTTCGCTCGCGATGCTGATCGGCTCTATTCTCGCGCTGGTTTGGGCCGCCGTCGGCTTTGGCCTCGCGCGAAAGCAAACCCGACTCGAAAATCAAATCGCGTCGAGCGAAAAATCGCCCTGAAAAGGATCGAAAGATTATTCCCGGATCGTCGACAGTGATGTAATCATTCATCCGGGCGTTGCCTATAGACAAGGTTTTCGCGCCAACGAGGCGGTGCCGCGAATCCCATGCTTCGCGCGGGATAGATTGAAGATCGGCGTTGGACGAGCCTTTCCATTTTACTTCGACAAGCGCCGAAATCACATTTTCAACGATGTTTTTCGGTGCTACAGTATGCTCGTTGTTCGTCATTTCGACGCAAACGATTTATGGCACGCGACCCCTTTTCAATCAAATCCAGAGCATCATCATGACGCATCCGGGAAAAAATCCATGAAACGCCTGATATTTCTCCTCGTCGCGCTCGCTGTGCTGTGCGGCGCTTATTTCCGTTTGAGGGAAGCGCGAGATGCAGAGGAGGAAGCCATTGCGCGGGCGGATGTAAAGCGCATGCTCGAAAATTTCGCCAGGCAAAGAGACTTCCTGGATTCTCTTTCCCCGGAAAAACGGGCCATAGAGCTTCTGAAACTCCAATCGAGAGAAGCGACGACGCCTCCGTATCCCGATCTGGAAATGATCAACAATGAAACGCCGCAGCCGCCCACCCTGTGGAGAGAAGCCGAAACGAAACGCTACGCGGCGCTTTTCGATGGAACGAAGGTCGATCTTCTGGTCGTGCCCTTTCAGGTACAGGGATTCGCGATCGAACGCTCTCAGCGTTCGCTGATGACCGGACTCCTCTCTTCCGCCCTGTCGAAATCAGCGCAGAGGCTCGCCAATCCCTCCTGGGTCGCCAAGGCGCTGGGGGACGGAGACCGACGGATCGACCGCGATGCTGTTTTCCGGCTGGCTTCGGCCATTGGCGCCCAACGGATTCTCTGGACTTATGTCGGCCACAAGGACGCAACTTTCCTCCATCTCTATTTCCAATTCCAAGAGCGGAACAAAGACGGTTCTTTCTCGGAGACGCCCGATCTTCCGGGGAAACTCATCGCCGACATCGGCTTTGACGACGAAAATCCTCCCATTCTGGCTTTCCAGAAAAACCTCAAAAAAATCATCGGGATGCTGGGTTACGATTTCAGCGAGACGCTCCCGCTTCCGGCGAAAAATCTCGACACGGCCTTCCCCGCGGATTTCGCGGCGATGCTCCAAATGAAGGACCCGGCCAATTCGGCCCAGCAACTGCAACTACTGGCTCATCTCCTGCCAGAGGATGCCTGGAGGGAAAAAGAACGGCTTTTCGAGCGTTCTTTATTGCTGGCCTGGCAATTTTCGCCGGAACATCCCTCTGCCCGCCGGCTTCTCGCGCGCGCTTATTATGGACTCGGAATGCGCCCTTCGGCGCTCGCCGCGATTCAATCGCCGCAAAACGATGTCGAACGCGCGCTCGCCGCGCTTTTGAACGGCAATCTTCCCGACCTGGAAAATTACCGTTCGCTCATTCCGAATTCTCCCGAGCGCCTCATGGCGGAAATCGATGTCGTCGACGTTCGTTTTGCCTATGAAAAACCCCAAGGCAAGGATACGGACGATTTCATCAGTGATTTGCCGAATGTCCTGAAACATTTTTCACAACGCCGTATCGCGGACGCCGATCCGGTCAAGCTGCGTCGCTTCAACAATTTTCAGATACTCCAGTTTCTTGGCGAAGAGTTTCCTTCCGCCGGACAAGGCATCACGCAGCTTCTACGTGGAAAACGCATCGCCGGACAGCGTATGGGCAGCGAGGAAATCGACTTGCTTCTCGCGAATTACCTCGACCCCCGGCTGGCGTTCCCGGAGCCTTCATCGCATGGAACTTCTTTGTCATGGGCATTGAATAAACTGGATATTCTCGAATTCCTTTCGCAATCCGCCCTCGCCAACCTGATCTATGCCGCAGACAGAATGGCGCGCACGCAAGCGGTCTATACCAGCGCCATCGATTATATCGACGGTATCGGACCGCTTTTCGGTTCGCATCCGGAAATCCTCGCGGCACGCGCCTATGCGGAACATCACGGGCCGGCGCAACAGCTCAGCGGAGAAGCCAGGAAGGATTTGATCGCGCAGAACACGAAAAACATCGGGCTTTCCACTTACTGGTTGAGCATGAGCCATGACCACCACGCTTCCGACCGCCCAACATCTTCCCTGTCGAACGCCACTTACGGCGCGTGGCTTCTCGAAAAATTTTTTCGGGACGTCCGTGATACGGCCGAGAAAGAAAAATTGCTCAAGGAAACGAAAGACCGTTTTTCTGGAAGCGGAATGCGCGAACTCCTGACCGCTGAACTGCGCGAATCCGAGGGAAATTCCGAAGCCGCCAAAGCGGCCTTGCAAACGGCCATTCACGCAAATATAACCAAAAAGACGGTTTATGTTCGCCTGGGTGAATTACTGATGCGCGAAGGGCGTTATTCGGAAGCTGCCGATGTCTTCGCATCATTTCCAGGGATGGATAAAAAAGGCTATTCACTCTCATCGGACAACTTCGCCTACGTTACCGGATCGAGATTTTTCCAGCTTGGCGAGACGGATCTCTCAAAACCTTTCTTCAAAATTGCCAGTGCATCCCACACGGGTTCCGGAGCAAGCATGATGAGCGCCGTTCGG
>JAIRZC010000234.1 GCA_031267455.1 Accumulibacter sp.
AACCGATACCGATTGCCAGCGGGGGCGGGACGATCTGTGCCAGTGTTCGGTCGAAAAAGCCGCCGCCGTATCCAAGGCGGTATCCCGCGTTGTCAAAAGCGTTGACCGGAATCAACAAAACCTCGGGTTTTGCGGCAACGGAATTTTCGTCCGGGACGGGGAGGCCAAAGGCGTCGGTCGCCATCGGGGCATCGGGAATCCATTTCCTGAAAACGAGGGCGGCATCACGTTTTTTTACGACGGGCAAAAGCGCCATGAAGCCTGGGTGCCCGCGTTGAACCCAATGGCGCAGCAGGGCACGCAGATCGGGCTCGTTTTTCATCGGCCAGTAAAAAGCGACGCGGCGTTCCTCCAGTTCGGGAAAGTGCGTCTGTAAAAGAGCGCTTATCCGGCTCGAAAAAAGGGCATGCAAATTGGGCGGAATGGCGAGGCGCCGCTCGATGAGACTTTTACGCAAGTCGCGGCGCGCGTGGGTGGGTGGGTGGATTTGAGCGTCGGAACACATGCCATCTTATGATATGCTCAGGCCGGGATTCATAACATTTTAAGCTTAGCACGACATGAGGCGTTTCGCGTTCATCTGTTTTTTTGCCGCATCCGGGGCCTTGGCCGCCCCGCCCAAAACACCGGTCACACTGGAGAACACCCTTCCTGATGAGCGTCTCCTGCTCGCGCGCAAAGCCGTGCAGGCCGGTGATCGCGCCGATTTTGAACGGATAGCGCGGACGCTGGACGGGCACGATCTCTCGGCCTATGTCGAATATTGGCGAATCCGGATGAATTTCGATAGCTTGGGCTGGGCCGCGGCGCAAAATTTCATCGAGCGCCACAAAGATGATTTCCTTGCCGAAAAAATGCGCGGTGATTGGCTCAGATTCCTCGGAAAGCGCGGCCGCTGGCCCGAGTTCAATGCCGAATACCCGGCGCTCGCTCATCCGGAACAGGACCTGCGTTGCTACGCCCTCAGGGCGGGTTGGAAACGGTACGGAAAAACAGCGACGCTCGATGCGGCGATGCCTCTGTGGCTGAACCTTGTCGACCCGCCCGAAGCCTGCCTTCCGCTTCTTGAAAGCCTGATAGTCGCAAAACGTGTCCAGGAAAACGATGTTTGGGCGCGAATTCGTCGCCAGTTCGAAGCCAACAAAATCGAAGCGGCGCGGTACAGCATGAATTACCTTCCAGAGAGCCAGACTCCTGACGACAAGATAGCAAAAGCCGTGGCCACGAAACCCCTGGCGTGGCTGAAACAGCTTCCGAAAGATTTTTCGGAAAATCGGATGTTGCGCGAATTGGCGATTCTCGCGATCTTTCGCGTCGCGCGAAGCGACGTATCCGCAGCCGCCGAGCACTTGAAGCGTATCGAGAAAAAACTCAGTGTAAGCGAAAAGGAGTGGGCTTGGAGCCGAATGGCCGGATGGGCGGCGCAGCGCCACAGGCCCGACGCGCTCGAATGGTTTCGGAAAGCCGGACGCGCTCCGCTTTCAAATCATCTGATCCAATGGAAGGCGCGCGCCGCGTTGCGCGCTCAGAATTGGCCGCTGCTTCGCGGCATCGTCGAACGAATGCCAAAAGAATTGGCAGAGCAGCGTGTCTGGATTTATTGGCGCGCGCGCGCGCTCCGCGCGGAAGGGCGCGGGAACGAAGCCAATATCCTGTTCGAGAAAATCGCGGGCGTCTCCGACTTCTACAGTCACCTGGCGGCCGAAGAATTGGGGCGTGTCATCGCCGTTCCACCGAAGGCCAGCGCGCCGACGAATGAAGAATTGGCGCGCGCGTCATCGAATCCCGGACTCCAGCGGAGCTTAGCCTTGATTCGTGTCGGTCTGCGTTTCGAAGGCGTGCAGGAATGGAATTGGGCGTTGCGCGGGATGAATGACCGTGAACTCTTGTCCGCGTCGGAGTTCGCGCGGAGCGCGGGGGTTTTTGACCGCGCCATTTCGGCGGCGGACCGCACCAGTACCGAGCACGATTACAGTCTGCGCTATCTCGCGCCTTTTGCCGATACGATTCGTCCAGCGGCGAAAAAATTGTCGCTCGACGATGCTTGGGTCTATGGATTGATGCGCCAGGAAAGTCGTTTCATTGTCGATGCAAGATCGGTCGCAGGCGCTTCGGGGCTGATGCAGTTGATGCCCAGGACGGCGCGTTGGGTTGCCAGGCAGATCGGGATCAAGGATTATCAGCCTTCCCAAGTCAACGACACCGAAACCAACGTGCTGCTCGGTACGACGTATATGCGCATGGTGCTGGACAATCTCGATGAACATCCGGTGCTCGCATCGGCGGCGTACAACGCGGGCCCGGGCAGGGCACGCCTATGGCGGGCGCGCCAGCCCATCGAAGGGGCGATTTACGCGGAAACGATTCCTTTCGACGAAACGCGCGACTATGTCAAGAAAGTGATGAACAATACGGTCTGTTATGCGATCCTTTTTGGCGCCGGGCCACAATCGATAAAGCGACGCCTTGGCGTCATCCGTCCCCCGGCCGAAAACGAAGCGAAGCGCGAATATCTTCCCTAGGAGCCTGTCGGACTTGATGGATCGAAGCGAAAAAAATGGGAGACGAGAGAAGTTTTTCTCGGGGATTGGTATGCATAGTCGTTCTATTCGTACCAATCCACGGGGAAAAATAGGCCGTCGTCCCGGCAGCCGATTTGGTCAAGCCCGACAGGCTCCTTAGCCTCATGCGAATCTATACCGTAGGGGGCGCCGTCCGCGATGCCTTGCTGGGCTTGCCGGAAAATGACCGCGATCATGTCGTCGTCGGCAGCGCGCCGGAAGAAATGCTGGAAAAAGGTTTTCGGCCGGTCGGAAAGGATTTCCCCGTTTTTCTTCATCCCGAAACACAGGAGGAATACGCGCTTGCGCGTACCGAGCGAAAATCCGGCCACGGGTACAAAGGTTTCGTCTTTCATTCGGCTCCCGACGTTTCGCTCGAGGACGACCTCGCGCGCCGCGATTTGACGATCAACGCGATCGCGCGCGCCGAAGATGGAACATTGATCGACCCTTTCAACGGTATCGCCGATTTGAAAGCGCGCGTTCTTCGGCACGTCGGCCCCGCGTTTGTTGAAGACCCCGTCCGCATTCTGCGCGTCGCGCGCTTTGCCGCGCGTTTTCCGTCGTTTTCCGTCGCGCCGGAGACCCTGGCGCTGATGCGCCGGATCGTCGAAAACGGGGAAATCGACCACTTGGTCGCCGAACGCGCCTGGCAGGAAATCGCCAGGGGCTTGATGACTGAACGGCCTTCGCGCATGATCGCCGTCTTGCGGGAATGCGGCGCCCTGAAGCGCCTTATCCCGGAGATCGACGCGCTTTTCGGTGTGCCGCAGCGCCTGGATTACCATCCGGAAGTCGATACAGGCATACACGTCCTGATGGCGCTCGATTGCGCGGCGCGTCACGTCCGCGCGCTTCCGGTGCGTTTTGCGGTGCTTCTGCACGACCTCGGCAAAGGATTGACGCCGCAAGACGATCTTCCGCGTCATCCCGGACACGAAGAACGCGGCGTTCCGCTCGTCAAGGCCGTCTGCGCGCGCCTGAAGCCGCCTTCCGTTTGCCGCGACCTTGCGCTCCTCGTCGCGCGCCATCACGGCGACATTCGTCGGGGCGGCGACCTGCGCGCCGGGACGATCGTCAAGATTCTCGAGCGGACCGATGCCTTCCGCCGCCCGGAACGCTTCGATCGCCTGATTGAAGCCTGCGACAGCGACTATCATGGTCGCTTGGGCTGGGAAGACAAGCCGATTCCCGACCCGGATCTGTTTCAACGCGCGCTCGTCGCGGCGCGTACCGTAGACGCGGGAGAGATCGCGCGAAACTGCCGTTTCCCCGAAAAGATCGCCGAACAGATCCATTCGGCGCGCTCTCTGGCCGTCGCGCAAATGCTGAAAGGATAGCGGCGTTCTTTCTCCGCGTGTTCTATTTTTTTCGACGAAAGAAGCGTTTTGCGAGGGATTGTCGGGGAATCTGCTTTTGATTCTGTTTCCAGACCGTCTTCGCGGGCTTTCCCTTGCCGCGCCTCTGCCGTGGCGCCTTTTCGCGACGCGAACATTTCGTGGGCAAAATAGGTGCCGCGCTTTTTCAAAGGGGCTGGATGGCGCCCGCCGTTGACATTCCTTCGCTGGTAAAAATACAGGTTTGACCTGCGAAAAAACTCTCTGAATGTATTTGCCGCATCAAAACACTCCTTCTCATCTTACGGGAGAAGGGACTGTTCAAAGGCTTTG
>JAIRZC010000237.1 GCA_031267455.1 Accumulibacter sp.
CCAGCCCGGCCGCTTGAGCGACTTCCATGCGTCGAGTGCCGAAATTTTGACCGTGGCCGCATCGAGTGGCGGAAGACCTGCAAGCCGTTCGGCGTGGCTCATGGCCGGGCGCGGCACGAAGACCATGACGAGTCCCGAAACGAGCCACGAGAGAATCAGGAGCCCCAGCGCGATTCCCACCCAGCGATGGACGAGATAAAAACCGCGCAGGAGGCGTCCCATTTCAGAATTTCAATTCCGCGACGAGGTCGAAACGCCGCGGCTCGCCCAGGATGAACTGGCTGTTGTAGCTCGACGCCGCGTAGACTTTGTTCGTCAGATTGCGCGCGATCAGCCGAAAAGTCGTCCCGCGGTCGTACTGCCATGCAAGGCTCGCGTCGGCGACGGTATAGGCGGGAATTTCGGTGGTATTCGCATTGGAGATGAAACGCTTTCCGACGTAACGCAGTCCCAGCGAACCTTGCCAATCGGCCAAGCGGTAATGCCCCCAGAGGTTCGCCGTCTGGCGCGGGACGAGTTGCGGTCGGTTGCCATCGCGCGGGACGCCGCCCGCTTCGGTCAATTCATCGAAACGCGCCTGGAGGAGCGTGTAATTACCCTCGAAACGCCAATTTTTCGCCGGCGAAATCGCGGCTGCCAGCTCGACGCCCTGCGAATGCTGCTTTCCGCCCTGGATGGACAGCGCAGAATTGGCCGGGTCGCGGGTGATGATGTCTTTCTTTTCGATACGGAATACGGCGGCTGTCCATTCGCCGAGACCGTTGGGGAGCGTCTGCTTGATCCCGGCTTCGACCTGACGTCCCTTCGTCAGGCGGAAGCGAACATTCATCAGGTTCGCGGTGATCAGATCCGTTACGGGGTCGTGTCCCGCGCTGTACTGCGCGTAGAGGTTGGTATCGCGCGTCAGAAAATGCGTGAGGCCGACGCGCCACGCGGTACCATTGATACTTTGATTGCCATAATCGTCAGCGCCTCCCGGCGAAAGGAGATTGTCACGCGAAATTTTTGAAAAATCACGGCGAATTCCAGCCAACAACTGCCAACGATCATGGAATTTCCACGCATCTTCCATGTAAAAAGCATTGAAAGTCGATGTGGTCTTCCATTTGGGTAATATCGCGTCAGGACTGCTCCAGTAACCGTGCGAAGGATTGGAGGCCGAAACGACCGAAGTGCCACCATAGGGTGAATTATTCGTATGCTTGAAATCGACCCGCGCGGTCTCCCAGCCAAAAACGGCGCGATGGTTCGCCGCCTTGACGATGGCTTCGAGCCGGTTCCCGGTCTGATCCAGATCATGCCGGATGTACAGATAATCGCTACGGGTCACCGTATTGGCCGCCGCGTTCAATGCATAACTTTCGATGTTTTTCCATGTCCGCTTGGATTCGAGGTAATACAGTTCATTGTTGATACTCAACCAGTCGTTGACGCGCCAATCGGCTTTCGCGCGCAGACGAAGCTCTTCGTAGCGGATGACCGCATCGCTCGCGTTGTAACTTTCTTTTTTCAGCGATTTGTCGATATGCTGGTTGGCGCCCCTCCATGGAATGCCGTAGTAGCGGTCCGGGCGGTCGACGCTGTAATCGGCGATCAGGTCGAACTTTAGGTCGCTGTTCGGCTGGATGCGGAAAGTGCTCATCAATTTTCCGCCGCGCGATTCACCGAGGTCGTGCCAGCCCTCGTTATGGAAACCGTAGGCGTCGACGCGGTAACTCGCCACCGGCCCCAATGCGCCGGAAGCGCCAACGCCGGCTCGTTTATAACCGTCCGTGCCGATGCCCAACATGATTTCCTGCCGTGATTCGCGAGTTGGCTGTTTACGGATCGCGTTGATCGTCGCGCCGACCGTTCCGGAACCCAGGACGACCGACGCCGGTCCGCGCACGACTTCGAAGCGCTCGTATCCCCATGTGCTCGAAGGGTAGTTGATCGTTCCCGACGCGGTCTGGATGCGCACTCCATCTTCGGCGACAGCGACTGATTGCACACCGGCAAAACCGCGGCTCGAAAACGACAACCCGCCGTTTCCGGGCGACGGTCTTACCGAGAGGCCCGTCGTTCGCGTGATAGCGTCGATAATCTGAGTGTCGCCGCGTTCGGCGATCGTCTGGCTGTCGATGCTCTCCAGGCTGGCTGGGAGTTCTTTCGCGGAAAGGCCGGTACGGCTCCCGCTTTGCGTCGGCGTCGATAAGCCCAGACTTGCCGCCTCTCGCGGCGCGATGACATCGACCGTCCTTAGAACGGTATCCCGATTCTCCTGTGCCTGTGCTGAAAGAGCGCATAACATGAACAAATACAACGGATTCGGCTTGGAAAGCCGCTTCAGATGCAAATCGTTTTGCATGATTCCTCTCGATTCTTCGATTTTTTCGATCCGCGGCGCGATTACTCCGCAACGGCGCACCCAAGAGGAAAGCTGGGACCGGCCTGCGAGACGTTTTTTGACCGGACGGCCGGCTCACCCCTTACCCCGGGGACACCAAACCATTTTCGGGCCGGTCTTCTGGCTTGCCTTCTTCCTTCTTCGTCGCCTTCCCATGCACTATTTCACACAGTGGTGTTTTAACGAAGTCGTCAGGCCTACAGCAGCGGGGGCTGCGCCGGAATGGCTCAAATGTGCGGTTACATCTGAACTCCACCGGCTTCCCGTTTCACCCCGATCCAAGGATTCAATCGAGGCACCCGAAAGTTTGAAATGCTACACCGTGAGGAAGTCTCTTGCAATAAGACTGAATAAATACGCTTTGACTTTCCGCGGCGGCGCGGGTTTGGGATGATGTACTGACGCTACCTTATCTCCGATTCGTCACGGCAGGCAAGCGCTACGGCTAAAAACCGCCTGCGAAACGCGGGCGCCAAACGCCACGCGGGGCCGTCCCTATTGATGCGGTCCCGCGTGCCTCAAACTCAAGGGGTTCCGGCGGGGCTTGGTGCGGATAAACGACTATTCGCTTAAAATCCGTGAAAACGGATCCGCTCCCTTTCGCTTCGACACATCGAGTCCGGCAGACCTCTGAAAAGCCCCGCCGCCCTTTTTTTCACTCATCCCTGTTTTTTCAATTCTTCCCAGGCCGCCGGAATGTCCGCATCGGCGCCGCATCGGCGCGCCGTGTAGTGTGTATGCAATAAATGATGCGCTTTTTCCGAATTTGGCGTTCCGAGAAAATCGGCGTAGATCTTCTGTATCTGTGTGTTGTTATGCGACTGCCGGGGTTTCTTTTCGCGATCGAGTCCAAAGAGCGCTTCCTGGCGTTTTTTCGCGAATGGGATATAGGCTTTCTTCTGCCGCGGCGTTCCGCCGCCGTCGACACAGCCACCGGGACACGACATGACCTCGATGAAGTCGAATTTTTCTTCGCCGCTCAATATGGCTTCAACGAGTTTTCGGGTTCCGCGCAAACCGTGACAGATTGCCAAGCGAATATTCCCGAATTCGCCGCCGAGATCGACCGTCGCCGATCGCACATTTTCAAAACCGCGCAGGCTGGCAATCTCGATGTTTTCGAGTTCCTTTCCGTTAACGACGTAATAGAGTGTTCGAACCGCGGCTTCCATGACGCCACCCGTTGTTCCGAAGATAGCGCCCGCGCCGGAATATTCGCTCATCAAGATGTCGTCATAGGCAGAGGCTTCGAGCCGGCCAACATCGAGGCCATGGCGGCGTATCAGGCGGGCGAACTCGCGGACGGTCAGGACAACGTCGACATCGGGAACACCATTTTCCGAGAGCGCGGGACGGGCCGCTTCCTCTTTTTTCGCGGTACAGGGCATGATCGAAACCACACGGGTCTTCGCCGGGTCGACGCCGCGCTTTTCGGCAAGATAGGTTTTAATCATCTTTCCCATGGCCGCCTGCGGCGAGCGCGTGCTCGAAAGCATCGGAAGGATTTCCGGGTAGTGCTTTTCGGCATAATTGATCCATGCGGGGCAACACGAAGTGAAAGTCGGCCCCGCCTTGGCTTTCAGGCGTCCCAGGACTTCCGTGCCTTCCTCCATGATAACGAGGTCGGCGGCGAAATTCGTGTCAAGGATGATGTCGACGCCGATTCGGCGCAACGCGGCGATGATCTGGCCTTCGACATTGCTTCCTGGCGGGAGGCCGAACTCGTCGCCCAGGTCGACGCGAATGGCCGGCGCAGTCTGGAAAACCGTGACGATGTCGGGATCGGCAATGTAATCGACGACTCTCTGCACCTGATCGCGCTCCGACATCGCGCCAGTCGGGCAGACCATGACACACTGACCGCAGGAAACGCAGGGTGAAGTATCATAGGCGCCGGTCTTCAATCGGATTCCCGCCGTGGAACCCCAGCCTTCCGTCTCGAGCGCATCGATGTCCTGTACCTTGCGGCAGACCGCGATGCAGCGGTAGCAGCGGACACAACGGCTCCGGTCATAGACGACCGGCTTGGTCTCAGTCTTGGTCCCCGGAACTTCCCAGTCTTTCGCGTAGTGGAAGCGAATTTTCTTGAGCCCGACCGAATTGGCGGCGTCGATCAGTTCGCAGTTCCCCTGGCGCGTACAAGTGGCACAGTCCTCGTTGTGATCGGACATCGCCATTTCCATCTGGAAGCGACGCATTTCCCGGACTTTCGGCGTCATCG
>JAIRZC010000260.1 GCA_031267455.1 Accumulibacter sp.
CTTTCCGATGCTCAGACCGATCTGCGCTTCGGGCGTTTGTTCGAAAAACTGCGTGAGGATCGCCTCACGGTCGCCTTCGTCGCCGAGTTTTCTCGCGGCAAATCGGAACTCATTAACGCCATTTTCTTCGCGGGCTACGGCAACCGCATGCTCCCCTCGACGGTCGGACGCACGACGATGTGCCCGACGGAACTCCTGTACCGCGAAGGGAAGCCGCCGTCGATCGATCTTCTTCCGATCCGGACGCGTGGAACGAACACGCGCATCAGTGAATACAGGAATTTTCCAGAAGAATGGACAACTTTGGCGCTCGACATTACTTCACCCGAAGCGCTCCAGTCCGCGTTGCGAGCCGTGAGCCAAACCGAGCGAGTCCCAGCCGACCTCGCGGCCCGGCTCGGTTTCGCGGTCGATAACGAAGATCCCGCCGCCCTGCGCGCCGAAGAAGACGGTCTCGTCGAAATTCCGCGCTGGCGCCACGCCGTCATCAACTTCCCGCACCCGCTGTTGAAAAACGGCCTGGTCATCCTCGACACCCCGGGCCTGAATGCCATTGGAATGGAACCTGAACTGACGCTTTCCTTGCTTCCCAACGCGCACGCCGTGCTTTTCATCCTCGCGGCGGACACGGGCGTCACGCACTCCGATCTCGCCGTCTGGAACCAGAACATCAGCGTATCCGGCAGCGCGAAACGCGGCCGTCTCGTCGTTCTTAACAAAATCGACGGGCTGTGGGACGACTTGAAGCCGCAATGGGAAATCGAAGACGAAATCGCCCGCCAGATTCATTATTGCGCGCAGACGCTCGATTTGCCGGAAAACCAGATATTCCCCGTTTCCGCCAAAAAGGGCCTCATCGCCAAAATCAACGACGACAGCTCTCTTCTGGAACGGAGCCGCATCACCGATCTCGAGCGCGCGCTTTCCGAAAAACTGACGCCAGCCAAGCAGGAAATCGTCCGCGAGAATGTCCACGCCGAGTTTTCCGATATTTTTTCGAGCGCGCGCGGACGCTATGAAACACGCATCGCCAGTCTTCAGGAGCAAATCGACGAGCTTCAGGGATTGCGCGGAAAGAATACCAGTGTCGTCGAATACATGATGGGAAAGATTCGCGTCGAAAAGGAAGAATTCGAGACGGGCCTCCAGCGTTACTACGCAGCGCGGAGCATCTTTTCGAAACTGACGAACAAACTTTTCGCCAGCTTGGGGACCGAGTCCCTGCGCACGCTGATTTCGACGACGCGCGTGTCGATGGATCATGCCAGGTTCTCGAACATGCTTTCGCTGGCGATGGACAATTTCTTCGGAGGCCTGCGCAGCAATCTTTCGCATTCCGAGACCGAAATCAACGAGATCCAGTCGATGATCGAGGCCGTCTATAAAAAATTCCTCGTCGAATATGGCCTCAAGCTCGGGACGCCAAAAAGCTTCTCGCTGATACGTTACAAGAAGACGATCGACCGACTCGAAGCCTGGTGCGATTCGAACATCAACAACAGGTTCAAGCTCATGACCAGCGACAAGGAACGGGTCATCAGGGTCTTTTTCGAAGAGATCGCCACGCAGACGCGGCGCAGCTTCGAACGCGCCAACCTCGATGCCGAAATGTGGCTGAAATCGATCATGTCTCCGCTCGAAAACCAGGTCCGCGAGCACCAGATGCAGATCAAACGCCGCCTTGAGAGCCTCAAGCGCATTCACCAGGCTACCGACACACTCGAAGAACGAATCAACGAGCTCGAGCACGTAAAGTCCGACCTGCTCGCGCAGATCAATTCGCTCAACCGCGTCGGCCAAGAGGTTCTCGACGCGATGAATTCCCCCGCGCCTCTGGCAGAAGACCTCTTCGAGGCCGCCTGACACCGGCGTCAGGAAAAGCGACCGGCCCCCCGGCGGAACGTCTCAAATATTGAGCCGGTAGAAGATAAAGCCGGGCAGACAACGCAAGGCCCGCATGATGACCGACCAGTAGCAGGGGACGTAAACGGTTCGTCTGCCCTTGTCGATCGCGTCTACGATCCGTCGCGCGGCGTCGACGACCGGAGTGAGCGAAACGCCCTCGGCTTTGAGCCGCGCGGTCATCGGCGTATCCGTCGGACCAGGCTTTATGAAAACGACCTTGATCTTCGTTCCGAAAAAACGGTGTTGCAAGCCCTGCGCGTAATGCTCGATCATCGCTTTCGCCGAGCCATAGGCATAATTGGACTTGCGCCCGCGATCGCCGGCGACCGACCCGATCAGCGCGATCGTCCCTTCCCGGTTTTCGTCCATCGCCCCGGCAAAGGCCTCGGCGAACAGCGCGGGCGAAATTCCGTTGACTTCGAGCGCCTCCCGGCAGGTCAAAAGGTCTTCCTGGCACGCATCCTGCGAAGGCAGCATGCCGTGGGCGATCAGTACAATGTCGATGGGGGTTTTCGCGATCTCCTCGACGGTCGAGGAGATCGCTTCGCTATTGAGAAAATCGATCGGAACGATGCGAATGCTGGAATCGGAACTGCGCACCTCGAGGTCGGAAGCCAGTCGCTTGAGCCGCTCGGCGTCGCGCCCGACCAGTACAAGGTCGACCGGTCCTTGCCGCGCCCATAAACGCGCGCAATGTTCGGCAATCGCCGAAGTGGCGCCGACGATGACGATCCTTCTCCTTTCTTCTTCCACTTCAGATTCCCATCAAACGACGCGACA
>JAIRZC010000165.1 GCA_031267455.1 Accumulibacter sp.
CAGATCGGTAATCGCCGACAGAAGGACGCCGAGCAACGTCGCGCCGGCCTTTACCCCCCCCTCGCGCAGGAAGATCGCGTAATTGACGCTGACGCACAAAACCAGCATCAATCCCAGGATATTGAACAGCGTCATGGGAATTCCGAAATAACCGAAGGCGCTCGCCGACAGGGCCATCGACAACAGGGCCGGCATCAACAGATAGACCGACTGCGCGGCGCCGTAACGCGCGAAGAGGAGAACGCCGATGAGGCCGACCGCGCAAAAAAGCCAGACCCGCCCCGTTTCGCGATAAAGCCGGAAAAGACGCGATACGCTGCCCGCCTTATCCACGAAGTCGACGCCTTCGAGTTCCCCGGCGAGCGTCGTCAGCGCCTCGACGCGCCCGATGTCGCGAATATCCTGGAGCGATACGATCGACGCGAAGCCTCCCGGGGTTTCTCCAAGCCAGAGGTCCCGGTACGGAAGCGAAAGCGGCGTTTTCAGCCACTCGTCGATGCCGAGGAATTTTCCTTCCGAATCATCGAAAACCTCGCTCAGGCGATCCGCCGCGCTTTCGTACAAACCGGCGTCGGAAAGGATGCGCCGAAAACCTTCCCTGTCAGCGAACACCTTTTCCTTCCAGAAAAGACGGTTTTGCGCCTGCCGCTCGCGCGAGGGAACGAAGGAAGAGATTCCCTGGTAGCCCGCGATAACACCTTCGGCGCGCAATTCGGACAGACGCGCGGAAAGCCTCTCTTCGTTGACGAGCAATTCTTCCGGCGTCTTGCCTTCGACGAGAAAAAACTGACTCCCTCCCGAATAGCCGGTCAGCGCGCGGATGCGCGCTTCCTGTTCCGCAAGAGCGGGCGAGCGCGAAACCAGAAGATGCACGTCGTCATTCCAGCGAACGGCAAAAACCCCCGGCAGCGCGACGGCGAAAACCGCCGCGGCGGCGCCCAGGCATTTCTTTTTTCCGACGTTCGCAAAAAACCAGTCGAGCGCTTTCTGGAAACGTTCGACGACGGATATCCCTGCCCGAGTGTCGGGCGAATTCGTCAGAAACGGCAGGAGCAAGAGTACCGTGAGCCAGGTCGCGACCAGCCCCGTCATCGAAAACACCGAAATCTGCGCGAGCGCCGGAAAAGGCAGAAGCATCAGCGCGCCGTAGCCCAGAAGACCGACGACCAGCGCCGTCGTCAGTCCCGGCGCGATCCGGCGCAAGCCGGAAGCGGCTTCCCACGAGTCGCCCGCGCCCAGGCGCGCGGAAAAATACTGGATTGGATAATCGATCGCGTCGCCTATCAGGCTCGCTCCAAAAACGAGCGTGATCAGATGGAGTTCGCCAAAAACGAAAACGCTCGACACGGCGGCGGTCAGGACACCAAAACCGACGGAAAGAATCCCCAGGGCCAGCGGCGCGAAAGAACGGAAAGCCAGGTAGAGTAAAAGGACGATGCAGACCGTCGAAACCGATCCGATGAAGTCCATCTCGCCCTCGGCGTCCGCGCGCGCCGCGTCGGCATAAAAAACCGTCCCGGCGCGCAGGATTTCGGCGCCCGGAAATCGCTCGCGCACTTCGCGCTCCGCTTCTCGTACCGACTCGACCAGGCGCCGGGAAATCGCGTCATCGTAAGCGCGGCCAGACAATTCGCCGGCGGCAAGTCCCCATACACGTCCCTCGGAACGCGCGGCGAGCACGCCGCCCTCAGGCTCGAGCTTAAGATTTTTCAGCGGAAGGTCGGACAGCCAGGCGTCGAGCACACCGAAAGGATCGTCTTCGACGGGGAACGAGACTTCGAAACGAAAAGGCGCGTAAAGCTTGCGCCGCAAACGCTCCCGCGCATCGATTCCCTGCGCTTCGAAAGCTTTGCGGTCGGTCTCGCTCAGGAAATTGAAGCGGTATTCCAGGTAAATTCCGGTGACTATTCGCGGGTTGAACGGAGGAATCTCGAACCCGATCTGCCGAAAAGACCCGCTTTCCCGAAGAATCTTCGCGAAAAGATGAAGCGCCTTCCCCGTGTCTTCCAGGCTCGAAGTTCCGACCAAAAAAACCGCCCGGCTTCCGTTGGCTTGCGCAAGCTTCTCAATCGCCCGCTCGGCCAGGGGGTTGCGCTCGGTCGGCGGCAAAAGGGCCAGAAGATCGGTCTGCAAGGGGACGCGCCGGGAAAAAAGGTCGAAGCCGCCCACCGCGACGGAAAGCGCGAAGATCAACCAGACAAGGGCGCGCCGGCGCAGGAGTCTCATGGTTTTTCCTGGGAAGTCCCCTCGAAGAGCGCCTGCTCATCCTCGGAAAGCGCAACATCGCCGCGTGCTCCGGAAAAACGGATTTCCGAACGATCTCCAAGCGCCTCGTCGATCACCAGGCTTTCGATGAAGCGCGATCCCGAAACGCGCATTCCCGACAAAAACCGCGCCAGAGGTTCGCGTTTCGGAAGGAGGGAAAGCTCCCAGGATATCGGTTCGCCGCCCTCTCGCTCGATGGAGGTTTTTCCACGCGCGTCGAAGTAATCTTTCAGCACCTGCGTCTCCGCGCTCAAAAGCGCGCGGAAAATCCGGGCGGTTTGCGCAAACCCCGAAAGCTCGGACGAAGCGCGCTCCCGCCGCGTCCCGTCGCCGCCAATTTCGACGACTCGTTCCTCCCCAAGGACGTAAGTCATCCGGTAGGGATACTCGATCGCCCACAGAACGCCGTGACGCCGTGAAAAAACCAGGCGCCCGGACAGACGCAGTGGCCGCTTGAGCGAACGAATCGTTTTTATCTGCTCGAAATTCGCGCGGATCACCGGCGCCTGCTCAACGCTTTTCGCGATGCGCGCGAGCGAAGCGTCGTCGACGGCCCATGCGTCAAGGCACAGTAACAGAAAGAAAAAAACCGCTTTTTTCATCCGGCGGCCGCTTTTTTGACGTTTTCGAGCACGATTTTGGGAGAGACAAATTGCAATTCGCGCGTTTTTGCGTCGACGGCAACCTGTACGGTATAGGCTTTGGTCATTTTCGCTCCCGTCGGCGCGTCGCTGATGAGATAAGCGATCTTGATCCGGTTCTCGTATTCGAGCAGCCGCGCTTCGACGCGCAGCTTCTGTCCATAGGAAGCCGGACGCACGTATTTGACGTGACATTCGACGATCGGCCACAAATAACCCGACGATTGCATTTTCGGGTAGTCGTAGTCGATGAGGCGCAACAGCTCGCAACGCGCGATTTCGAAATATTTGAAATAGTGCCCGTGCCAGGCAAAATCCATGGCGTCGACGTCGTAGAAAGGAACTTCGACTTCGACGCTGACCGACAGTTCATTCATTCGGATACAGATCCCAGCGGCGTTCCCGGATCATCGATACCATTTTGCGCAGGTCGTTTTCCATCGCCCGATCCTCTTCAACGAAATCGAAAAACCGGAAAATATCCTCGACAAAGCCTTGTGGGGCCGCCTCCATTCCGGGGAATTCCGCGCCCGCCTGACGTCCACGCAACGCGATACCCTGCGCGCACGCCAGCGCGAGCGCGGCGGCGGCCTGTTCGGTCAATTCGAGGACGCGCAGGGCATCGCGCGCCGCGATCGTACCCAGGCTGACTTTGTCCTGGTTATGGCATTCCGTCGAGCGTGAAAAAACACTTGCGGGCATCGTCAGCTTCAAAGCCTCGGCCGTCCATGCCGAAACGGCAATCTGCACCGCCTTGAAACCGTGGTTGATCGCCGCCCTCTCGGCGAAGCTCCCCGACAGGTTCGCGGGAAGACCGCCGTTGTAGCGGCCATCGACGAGAAGAGCGAGTTGCCTGTCCATCAAATCGGCCAGGTTGGCGACGCCCGTCTTCAGCGCGTCCATCGCGAAAGCGATGTGCCCGCCATAAAAATGCCCGCCGTGCAGGATCGCGGGCTCGTCGGCATCGACCAGGGGATTGTCGTTGGCACTGTTCAATTCGTTTTCGATGTCGCGGCGCATCCAGCCGAGCGCGTCGCGGGTAACGCCGATGACGTGTGGCGCGCAACGGATCGAATATCGATCCTGCAAGCGAGCCTCATTCGTCCCCGCGGACGCAAGATCGTCGAAAATCCAGGCGGCGGCTTCGTTCTGTCCGGCGTGCCGTTTCGCGGCGAAAAGACGAGGATCGAAATGCCCGCGGTTCCCCCGAAGCGCGATCACCGAAAGCGCCGTCAAGCGCGAACAAAGCCGCGTAAGATATTCCGCGCGCGTCCAGGAAAAGCACGCGAGCGCCGTCATGACCGCCGTTCCGTTCATCAGCGCCAACCCTTCTTTCGGCGCGAGGCGCAACGGGGAAAGGCCGATTTCCTTCAAGACGTCTCCGGCGTTCCGCTTTCGGCCCTTGAAAACGACATCGCGCTCGCCGACCAGCGCCGCGGCCACGTAGGAAAGCGGCGTCAAGTCGCCGCTCGCGCCGACCGAGCCTTCCGAAGGGATGAAAGGAAGCGCGCGGTTCCGGATCAGCGCCAAAAGCCGTTCAAGGAGTTCCCAGCGCACGCCCGAATAACCCTGCGCAAGCGAATTCAGGCGGCAGACGAGTACCGCGGCCGTCGAATCCTCGTCGAGGTATTCGCCCAGGCCGCAACCGTGATAGCGCAAGAGATGGAGCGGCAGTTCGTCGACGAGTTCCGGTGGAACGCGGACGGTACACGAATCGCCGTAACCCGTATTTACACCATAGACGACGCCGTCTTCCGCCAGGAGGTCCGCGAGGTATTTTGCGCCGCGCGCGACCCTGTCGCGGAACTCCGGACGCGTCGACAAGCGAAGCGCCGCTTCTCTCCTCGCTACGCGCGCGACATCCTCGATGCGCAGACGGCCCTCGCCGATGACGACTTCTTCGGATAAATCTTTCGTTTTCATCGTAAAATCAACTCCGGTTCGCGCTGCCTCTTCTCAAAGAGCGGCAGAGCAAAATCTCCCTTTGCGACCCCAGGTCTCTTCCGAAAAGCCAAGGCCGACCCACCCTTCAAGCGATAGGACCGAGAGCTTTGCCAGACTCGACCCGATCGTCTCGAAGGAAAGGCGACGCATTTTCTCGGAGCTACTGGCCCAGGCCAGCAGCTATTCGCTTTTTTTTGAGTGAAAACCCGTCCCGGACTGCCTTTCGCTTCGACCCATCGAAGCCCGACAGGCTAATCTTTCCCGTTTTCGTCCGGGCGTCGCCAGAAGTCGTAAAAATTGAACCACTCCATCGGCGCCATCCGGCAATAATATTCGAGCCGTTCGACGTATCGCCGCATATAGCTTTCAATACGCGCGCGGCGACACGAGCGCGGAAGCTCGATTTTATCGGCAAAACGCTCCAGATGGACACTGAAACGCTCCCCCTGCCGAAAACAAAAGAACAAATATACCGGACAAGCCATCAACGAGGACAAAATGAAAGGCCCCTGCGCGAAAAACGCCTCATCGCCGAGAAATTTTATCGGCAGCACCCGATCGGAATCGAAAGGCGGCGTGCGGTCTCCGACGATGACGACGAGTTCGCCGCGGTCGATTTTTTCCTTGAGCAGGATCGCAGTTTCCGGCCCGATGCGCGAGACCTGAACGAGCCTGAGACCAAAGCCGGCGTTGGCGCGTTCCAGCATCGTGTTGAAACGCGGCGCGTGATCGGTATAGACGACGGCATTGACCGCCACGCCCTCGTTCAGGGCGACCGCGCGCATGAGTTCGATATTTCCGAGATGCGAGGCGATCCACACGGCGCCGGTTTTGGACGCCGCGATCCTCGCAAGCTCGGCATGGTCGGAAAAATCGATTCGTCCCTCGAAGTCTTCCCCCGCCCACGCGGCCAGCCTGTCCATGAGCGCGTGCCCGAAGGAAAGCATGTGCCTGAAACTCGCCCAAAGCGCGGGCGGGCCGGCGCGGCCCTGACCGGACGCGCCGGCCCGGCGCAGGAAGGCCATCGACGCTTCACGCGCCTGCCTTCCGGTAACGAAGAAATACGCGACGAGCGGGTAGACGAAAAGGCGCGCCGTCCGTTCTCCGAAAAAACGATACATCGCGAAAAAGAAACTCGTACCGATCCCACAGCCGCGCTCCGCGAAATCCGACCAATGGCGCGCGCGCCGGCGCGTGGAAAACTTCCGAAACAAGAGCGGCGGAATGCGCGGCAACATTCCGGCGAACAGGCGAACATGCGTCCATGAAATCCTCAGGTTGTCCCTGATCAGGTCGAAATGCGAAATTCCGTCCGGAGGATAAACGACACGCGTCGAAACCTCCCTGGCCGGCACGCCATCCCAAAGCATGCGGACGAGAATTTCCACGTCGAAATTCATGCGCTCGGGCAGCCGGACACGATCGACCACCCTGAGCGCGCGCGCCAGCGGATAAACACGAAAACCGCACATCGAATCCGGAGCGTGGAAGCTCAGGGTTTCGACACCGACCCAGAAATGCGTGACACGGCGTCCATAAAGCCGCTTGCGGGGAATCGATTCATCATAGACTGGGCGTCCGCAGACCAGCGCGGCGGGATCGGCTTTGGAAAGCGCCAAAAAGCGCGGAACGTCGTCCAGGTCGTGCTGACCGTCGGCGTCGACCTGTAGCGCGTGCGTGAATCCGGCGCGCGCCGCTTCCCGCATTCCGAGCATGAGCGCGGCGCCCTTCCCCCGGTTTTCCGGGAGACGAAAAAGACGCGCGGAAGGAAAATCCTCCGCGACGCGCTTCAGCACGGCCTGCGTTTGCGCGTCGCTCCCGTCATCGATGAGGTAAACGTCCAGACCACGGGCGGAAAGCGACTCGACCGTCGCGCGTATACTTTTCCAGTGATTGAAAACCGGGATCAGGAAGCAGTATCTGAAATTCATGCCGGTTCGCGGTCAAATGGCGGCGGGCAAAGGACCGCGGGAAGAAAAGAGGAGGCGCGACTCAGGCATCGTCCGTGGCCGATCACCGGCGCGGGTCATTTGAAAAAAATCATCCGCTTTTTCCGAAAACGACGCGCCCCGCCGAATACCGGCGACGCGAATCGGCGTAAACGAACTCCAGGGTTCTCGATCCGCCGTCCCACGCGAGCGAAAGATCCAAGCGGATGTCGGGAAGAATCGGCGCGAGAAACTTGACCTTCTCCAGCGAGGAAAACTTCCCGGACAGCGAAAAGCGTTCCCTGGCGTAACGTACCGCCCAATCGACCTGGACGACGCCGGGAAGAATCGCCATTTCGGGGAAATGCCCCGCGAAGTGCGCAAGCGAACGCCGAATATCAAGCTCCAGGACGATTCTATCCGTCACGCCTTCGTGGCGCGTCTCCTTGACGATGACGGGGAAAAAACTCCCCCGATCACGTTCCGCGAAAAGTCCGTAAAGCGCCTGACTCGATACCTTTCCCCGTTCGTTCAAGGGTATGCGCTCCAGAAAACGCCAATGCCGCGGAAGAAGCACCGCCTCATAACGATCGGCAAGAAAACGGCGCAGCGATTCGATCACCGTCTTTCTCCCATCGCAAGCGACGCGCCGTCTCCCCTCCCCGTTCAACACGAGCGCCGCGCCGAGGCTTTGCCGGCGACCCGACAGGGGTGTCAGCGCGACATCGGCGACGCAGGGGTGTTCGCGCAGGCGGTTTTCCATTTCGGGTAGCGATACGCGCTTTTCCTCGATCTTGGCGATGCGGTCGAGCCGTCCGAGCAAGCGGAAACGCCCGTCGGATGAAAGTTCGATCCTGTCCTCCATTTCGCAGGGGCGCATTCCGAGATAAGGAGACGTCAGGACGAGAGCGCCGGATTTCGATTGCCCGACATTCATCCCGCGAAAAGGCGTCCAGTACTCCGAACCGGCTTGACCGTCCTGCGCGCGCCAGGCGATTCCCCCCGTCTCGGTGCTTCCGAAAACTTCGAGAGGCGCGCGCCCCCACTGCGTGTAAAAC
>JAIRZC010000071.1 GCA_031267455.1 Accumulibacter sp.
GTACCTCTCCTTGTCCGCTCCGGAAATGGTCTCATTGACAAACGGCATGACGATACTCCCGAAAATTGGTTTTTCCCGACCCCGTAGAGACGAGACACGCTCCCTACGTGGAGGGGTCGCAACGGTTCATTGCAATGACGACTACTTTTTAAAAGGAAATATATCACACGGCCGGAGCGTTTCACGTATCGCGGGAATGGCGAAGAAAGTGAGTCCGCGCAGGATTATTCAATGGGGTTTTTGGAACTCCAGGGGCCGTTCTGGATTCCCGCCTGCGCGGGAATGACGGAAAAAAGGGGAATGGCAGAGGAAAGATGCCGGGAAAAAGGCCAACGCGGATACTTCGCCCCTCGTCGTTAATACGAAACGGGCATTTCACTCACTTCGTCATACCCGAGCAGGCGAGTTCTGGATGCCCTGGGCAGGCGTGCGTTTCATTCAGAACAACGCTCTCTTCGATCCCGGCGTTGACGCGCCAGGCATCGACATAATCGATCACACCCTGCGAAGTTGTCATAATCCGTCTCCCAAACTTAAACGAATAACGGTGAAGCGATGAAGTCGAAATGAACCGCGTTGGTTTTTTTCTCATATCGAAATTCGTGACGCCTGCTTCGCCGGAAAACCGAACATGGGAGATCACGCCAGGGTTGATCGATGCGTACATTTTACCAAGCCCGCGCCATTACGATTCACCATACAGCGCCGGTCGATCAGGAGTAGAATTCGAGCCTTGGCGCATCCCGCCGATCCTCACAGGAGACTCCGCATGACCATCGCCAACATGATCCTGTCCGGCATTCTTGTCGTCGTCGTCATTTACGGCATCATGCTCTACAACGGGCTGGTCACCCTCAAGCACAACACAGCCAAGGCTTGGGCCAACATCGACGTGCTGCTCAAGCAACGGCATGACGAATTGCCCAAGCTCGTCGAAGTCTGCAAACAGTATAAGCAGTTCGAGCAGGAAACCCTGCGGCGCGTGATCGAGGCGCGATCCCAAGTCCAGTCGGCGCGCGAAATACAGAATATCGGCGCGCTCGGCGAGGCGGAAAGTACCCTGCGCATGGGCCTCGCCCGACTGTTCGCGGTCGCCGAAGCGTATCCTGAACTCAGGGCAAACGAGAACTTCATGCAGCTCCAGCAACGCATCACATCGCTGGAGAACGCCATCGCCGATCGGCGCGAGCTCTATAACGACGCGGTCAACATCAATAATTTGCGCGTCGAACAGTTCCCCGAAGCCCTCATCGCCAGGTTGTTCCGTTTCGAGCAGAAGCCGCTGCTCGAATTTTCCGCGGACGAGAAAGCCGATGTCGATCTGAAACCGCTTTTCGACTGACGGCGCCGACCTGCCGCGAACCCCGGCATGATTCTTTCCTTCCGGAAAAATTACGGTCAGTTCATCACTTCGGGCGCCCAGCTTCTGTTCCTCTGCGCTGGAGCGCGAGCGGATTCGAGCGCCGGCTGGCTCGTCTGCCTGGCGCTGACGGCGCTCATCAGCCTCGTCGCCTGGATGTCCACGCTGCGGCGGCGGCGCGCCATCACGGATACGCCCACTTCGCGCATCGCCTCCGCCGCGCAGGGTTACGTGGAACTTTCCGGCAGGGGCCGCCCGCCCGACCCACCGCTCTCTTCCCATCTGACCACGCTGCCCTGTCTGTGGTATCGCTGGCGGGTCGAGGTGGAAAACGGCAAGAGATCGAAAACGGTAGACAGCGGAGAAAGCGAGGTGCCTTTCATCCTCGACGACGGCAGCGGGCATTGCCTGGTCGACCCGGAGGGCGCCGAAATCCTGACCCGGCACGAGGAATCATGGACACGTGGAAACCGTCACTATACCGAATGGAAGCTGTTGATCAACGACACTATTTATGCTCTCGGCGAATTCAAGACCATCGGCGGAGCTTCGGCCGATCTTGACGCCAGGCAAGACATGAACGAATTGCTGAGCGCATGGAAAAAGGATTCGTCCACGCTGCTCAAGCGTTTCGACCTCGACGGCGACGGAGAACTCAACGAACAGGAGTGGGGATTGGCCCGTCAGGCCGCGCGCCGCAAGGTTTCCGAGATGCACCGCGAAGCGCGTGACGTGTCCGACACGCATACGCTAACCCGCCCGCGCAACGGCCGCATCTACTTGCTCTCGAACATCGACCCGAACCGACTCGCCCGCCGTTATCTGCTATGGTCCCTTTTCCACCTGGCCGTCTTCCTGGGTGCGCTCGGCGCCATTCCCTGGGCGCTGAGCCAATATCCCTGACGATCTTCCGGGTCGGCGCTTCGCGGCTTTTGCGCCGGATACCATCCGCCCAAAGCTCGCCATCCCAAAGCACTTTCTTTACCTGCGGATATCTTCGAAATATCTCTCGGTCCGTGAGGCTCCCGATGACTGCCTTGACAGGGTTTCGCGGTTCAGAGGGCAAAAGAAACACCCTCCTGCGCGAAGCGAGGCGGGTCGCGGAACAGAAAACAGAACGCTCACCGCGCCCGTTTTCTGCAATCGACAGTCGTCGCAGGGATGCCAACTGTCGTCTTCTGATTGCTGATTACCTCTCTGTCTTCCGTCCTTTGTCTCCTGTCCTCTGTTC
>JAIRZC010000087.1 GCA_031267455.1 Accumulibacter sp.
CTCGACGATTGAAGACTCTACAGGGCATGACTCCCTATGAATATCTTTGTAAAACATGGACTGCCGATGCAGAACAGTTTACTATGAATCCGATCCATCAAATGCCGGGACTAAACACCCGGCTGGTTGCAGGGAAGGTGGCGCATTCTTTCCCGGATATCGGTGCGAACAGGGCAGCTATTTGCGTCGAATCCATGAAAAACCTCACTCGCCTTCCCTTCGCTTCGGCCCATCCTGCTTTTATAAATCGTTTACGCCGAAAAGTATTCAACTCTTTTATGGAGCATACATCATGTTTCAATCCACGCCCGCAGTCGGGCGAAACCACACGGAAGAGGGAACCCACCTCCCGTGTCTGATTATCCCCCTAAAGAGGGAGGTTTCCAACCGGAGTGAGTTTTAGATGAAAATTGCCGTCATGGGCGCGGGCGCGGTCGGTTGTTATTACGGGGGCATGCTCGCTCGCGCAGGGAACGACGTTGTCCTGATTTCACGCCCCGCGCACGTTACAGCCATACGCGAAAAAGGGCTGTATATGGAGACACAGAGCTTCAGCGAATACGTCCGGCTTCGGGCAAGCACGGAAGCCGAAAGCGTCGGCGGCGCCGAACTCGTCCTCTGCGCGGTCAAGTCGCCCGATACGCTTTCCGCCGCCGAGGCGATGGCGCCCCATATCGACCCGAAAGCTTTCGTCCTGAGCCTGCAGAACGGCGTCGACAACGCCGATCGCTTGAAGGCTCGTTTGAAAAACCCTGTCGCGCCGGCGGTCGTCTATGTCGCTGCCGAGATGGCCGGGCCGGGCCATGTCAAGCACCATGGGCGCGGCGAGCTCGTCTTCGGGCCGGCGCCGGTCGAGCGCGGTCTCGACAAAGTATTCGCCGAGGCCGGCGTTCCGATTGAGATTTCGGATAATGTCGTCGGCTCGCTCTGGGCGAAGCTGATCCTCAACTGTGTCTACAATCCGCTGTCGGCGATTACGCAGCTTTCCTACGAGCGTGTCGTTGCCGGCGAGGGCGCTTGGGACGTAATGCGCGACATCGCCGATGAATGTCTCGCGGTAGCCAGGGCCGACGGTGTCACCGTTGAAGGCGACGCATGGAAGGCCATCGAGCGCATCGCGCAAACAATTCCGACACAAATCTCGTCGACGGCACAGGATGTCGGCCAGGGCAAGCGTACCGAGATCGACTATATCAACGGTCACGTGTTGCGCCGAGGCAAGGCGCTTGGTGTTCCGACACCGGTCAATCGCGCGATGCACAGCCTCGTCAAATTGATCGAGGGACGCAGACCGAGGTTCGACGACTGACCCCGTGTGCCGGCAACGAAGAAGATGCTCGCGCTGAACAAGGTATTCCAACGAACTTTCCGGATGCAGTTCGACGGGCAGACGGCGACCTGCTTTACCGTTGACATGTACCGGAAGCAATACATCGTCACGGCGCGCCATGTCCTTCCGGACTTCGGGACGAGCGCTGTGATCGAAGTCCAACACGAGGGAGAATGGAAGCACCTTGATTGCAAAGTTCTCGCGCGTGGTCCGGGCGATGTGGACATCTGCGTCCTCGCGCCGCCCCACGCGATCTCGTCGTCGGTCGAGATCAACCCGACGACGCGGGGAATCGTCCTCGGGCAAGACGTTTATTTTCTCGGTTTCCCTTACGGGCTGCAATCGGAAGTTGGCGAACTCAACGATGGCTTCCCTTTTCCTCTCGTCAAAAAGGCCTGCGTCTCGATGCTCTCGCTCAAAGGGCGGGACGCGCGCTACTTCTTGCTCGACGGAGTCAACAATCCGGGCTTTTCGGGCGGCCCCGTCGTTTTTTCCCCATCGGGAAACAGCGAAGCCGCGTGCATCGCCGCGGTAATCGCTGGCTATCGCTTCGTCTGGGACAAAGTCTACTTGGACGACAGGGAAACCAACCTGACCGTTCCGAGCAATACCGGCATTATCATGGCCTACTCGATTGAGCATGCCCTTGAGATGATCCGCGCCAACCCCGGTGGCGCGCCGATAATCTGAGTGTAGAGGCCGTCGAGCCACGCGCCGGGCTTGCGGCTGAGATCGTGCTCGCTCGTGAGGGGAGAGATGCCCTCGCCCGAGACAGGATGAGCTTCCCTTGAACCCAAAAACCGCGTCTGGCCCCTATGCTTCCCATCGATGCCGTGTGAGGACAGGCTTTTTTTCTATCGCGCGCGCAAGGGGGGATCGCGTTACGTACCCGTACCACTCCCCGGTTTTCTGGCGGCGTTCTTCGCAGGCATGAGCCTGCCGCCTCCTCGCGCCTGGCCCGCCCACTTTTGGACAACTCGCGGCTGCGTCCCACTGCGGTTTCCAGGTTTAAGCGATTCCTCGGGAGGTTCATCGATCATGTTCCGCCCGTGGCCTTCCGCGTGAGGAAATAGTGACCAAGTGGATTGAAAACAGGCACGCGCACGCCGGCGATGATCTTCTTGAGAAACTGCGGCGATTCTTTTATAATACCTAGTTTAGCGTTCCTCATTGGTTTTTGCACTTAGGAAGGTATTGATGCCAGCCATTCGATTGAAAGAAAATGAACCGTTTGAAGTCGCCATTCGGCGCTTTAAGCGGACCGTTGAAAAAACCGGCCTCCTGACCGAATTGCGCGCTCGCGAATTTTACGAAAAGCCGACCGCCGAGCGGAAGCGCAAGCTGGCGGCCGCAATCAAGCGCCATCACAAGCGCATACGCAGTCAGGCTTTGCCGCCCAAGCTTTTCTAAGCGCAGGATTCGTCGCCGCCAAAAGCCGCCTGTCCAATAAAGAGAGGCGGCTTTTGGCGTTTCCCGATTCCGCCAGTGTCGGCGCTGTGTCTGGATCATTTGCCTGGGAGTATCGATGATTTTGAAAGAACGCATTACGGAAGACATGAAAACCGCCATGCGCGCCCGGGAAACGTCCCGGCGCGACGCGCTCCGCCTTTTGCTGGCCGCCGTCAGGCAAAAAGAGATCGATACCCGGATTGAAGCGGACGACGCGGTTGTCGTGTCGCTCGTCGAGAAGCTGATGAAACAACGCCGTGACGCGATCGCGCAGTACGAAGCCGCTGGCCGCAAGGACAGGGCGGACGCCGAAAGATTCGAGGCGGATGTTTTGTCCTCCTATCTGCCTGCTCGCCTTTCTTCTGAAGAGATGGTCGCGGCAATAACAGCCGCCATCGCCGAAACGGGCGCGCGGAATATCGGCGACATGAGCAAAGTGATGGCCCTTCTCAAGGTGAGAATTGCTGGTCGCGCCGATATGGCCGAACTTTCAAGACAGGTCAGGACGTGCTTTGGCGCCTAGGAGCCTGACGGACTTGGCCCAATCGGTCGACGGGAAGACGGCTCATTTTTTCCCGGATATCGGCGCGAATAGAGCGACTATTTGCGCCAAATCCGCGAAAGACACTTCTCGTCCCCCGCTTTTTTTGTTTCGACCCATCAAGTCCGACAGACTCCCAGATGGTCGGACCGCGCGCCTCGATGCGCGATTTTGTCTACAGATATATCCCGAAAATCCGCTGCGGAGGATGATGTGGCGCGGCAGGGCGATTCCGCTGGAGTCACGGACATTTTTGACATGGAATGACAAGGCGCCGTGATTCCCGAGTCTTTCATTCAGGAATTGCTTCTCCGCACGGATATCGTCGATCTGATCGACAGCTATGTCCCATTGAAAAAAGCGGGCGCGAATCATGTCGCCTGCTGCCCTTTTCACAGTGAGAAAACACCATCGTTTACTGTCAACGCCGGGAAGCAGTTTTACCACTGCTTCGGCTGTGGCGCGCACGGAACGGCGATCGGTTTTTTGATGGCGTATTCCGGTGGGGGGTTCATAGAAGCGATGAAAGATCTGGCGGCGCGCGCGGGAATGCGGATTCCGGAAGACGACGCGCGCGGCGAGTCTCAGGGCAGGGGCGATGCCCGAAAGCTGACAGATATCACCGAAGCCATGGCGCGGGCCGCCAAATATTATTATGAACAAATGAAGCGCTCGGAACGAGCCATCGCCTACTTGAAGGCGCGCGGCGTCCAGGGCGAGGTTGTCAGAAAGTTCAGCGTTGGCTATGCGCCCGGCGCGTGGCAGAACCTGAGCGCCGTGTTCGAGAATTACGCCGACCCCGCGCTGCAGGCGGCCGGACTCGTCGCGCGGAACGACCAAGGACAATTCTACGATCGTTTCCGCGACCGAATCATCTACCCGATCGTCAACCAAAAGGGCAATGTCATTGCCTTCGGCGGTCGTGTCATCGGCGATGGCGAACCCAAATACCTGAACTCGCCGGAAACGCCGCTTTTTGAAAAAGGGCGCGAGGTCTATGGGCTACCGCAGGCGCGTGCCGCTTTGCGTGAAAAAAACGCGGCGATCGTCGTTGAGGGCTATATGGATGTGATCGCGCTTTCCCAGCACGGCGTCGCCACCGCCGTCGCGACACTCGGAACGGCGACGACCGAGAACCATGTCAGGAAACTCTTCCGTCAGGTCGACCGTGTC
>JAIRZC010000122.1 GCA_031267455.1 Accumulibacter sp.
CTAGGCTCGGACAGCGATTGGCCCGTAATGGAAAAATGCGCGGAAAAACTCAGGGAATTCGAGATTCCTTATGAAGCCAAAATCCTTTCGGCGCACCGAACGCCGGATACTGCGCTGGCCTACGCCGCAACGGCGAAAAGCCGCGGAATCCGGGTACTGATCGGCGCGGCGGGCGGCGCGGCGCACCTCGCGGGGGTACTTGCTTCCAAGACCGACCTGCCGGTATTGGCCGTTCCGATGCCCTCGAAGTATCTCCAGGGAATCGATTCACTTTTGTCAATGGTTCAAATGCCCGCTGGCGTTCCGGTCGCCAGTTTCGCGATCGGTGAAGCAGGCGCCATCAACGCAGCGCTGTTCTCGATCGAAATCCTTGCGCTCAAGGATCACGCCCTCGCGCAAAAGCTGGCCGAATTTCGGAGCTGGCAAACGGAAATTGTCCTGGCGAAGACATTGCCCAATCCACAGACCTGACCGAGCGCTTCCCCAAAGATGCAGGACTACGCCTACGCCGTCGAATTGCTGTGTGCCGGGAAACTCGTCGCTTTTCCGACAGAGACGGTTTATGGTCTTGGCGCGGATGCCACGAACCCCGAAGCCGTTTTTCGGATATTCGCCATCAAAAATCGGCCGGCCGATCACCCCTTGATCGTCCACCTTCCCAGCGCGGAGGCACTCGATCCATGGGCAAGATCGATTTCACCTACCGCTTGCGCGCTCGCCGAGGCGTTCTGGCCCGGCCCGCTGACGCTGGTTCTTCCGCGCGCGCCCGGAGTACTCGATGTTGTGACGGGAGGGCAGGACACCGTCGCAGTCCGAGTTCCCTCGCACCCAGTCGCGCTCGAGCTTCTGCGCGCTTACGCGCAAGAGTGCGGCGGGCATGGGCGGCTTTGCGGAATCGCCGCGCCATCGGCCAACCGTTTCGGGCGGATCAGCCCGACACGAGCGGAACACGTCAGGGAAGAATTCGGGGAGACGGTCCCGCTCGTGATTGACGGGGGCACCTGCCCGGTCGGAATCGAGTCGACGATCCTCGACCTTTCGCGCGGCGAGAGCTTCGCGCCCCGCCTTCTCCGTCCCGGTGGCGTTTCTCCGGATCGTATCGAAACCGTTCTCGGGGCGCGCATCGAGAGAGCCGACCTGTCTTTGGAAAACAAAGCGCCGCGCGTACCCGGCTCGCTCTTCGCGCACTACGCGCCGCAAACGCCACTTGACACGATCCCGTCGCCACGTCTTCCGAGGGCCTGCGAAGAATTGACGTCGGCGGGGAAAAAAATCGGGGTCATCGTATTCTCATCCATTGAAACCGACATTCGCGCCGACGCGAAGATCCGACTGCCCGGAACCCCGGAAGCGTATGCGCATGAACTGTACGATTCGTTGCGCGCGCTCGACGCGAGCGGATGCGACGCAATCCTCGCGGAAGCCGTTCCCGACGATTCGCGCTGGGCGGCAATCGCCGATCGCCTGCTCCGCGCGTCCAGCCGATGATAAACGGTTCTCTTAAGAACACCGCCAGACTCCGTTATGGAGACGAGTGTCGAGAAAAATACGACGAGCGGTCTTGAATCCCTGCGGCTCTTACAAAGCGTCACAAAATTACAATATAATTATTGCAGACGGAAGTTCAGCGCTTCCCTATACTGAAGGCGTTCCAGTAATCCCCTACTGGAACAAAAGTATGACCCTCCCTGACCCATCGCAATGATGGGATTTCAATCCCGTGCCGGAACCGGCACGGGATTTTTTTATGTATTTTCGCATGCGCAGCCAATTTTGCGCACATACGGTCCTTTCTTTCGAGTACGAGGTGTAGTTTTTATATTTCCGGCAAGCTCTTTGTCGCGCGAAGGCCTACCGCCACAAGGCGCCGATGCTGGGCGGGCCGATCCACCCCGGTCAGGCTTTGGAATTGCGAGCCGCATGACCGAAATGCGATGTAGAATTCGTCGTAAGACTGGCTACGGCTTGAAGTCCCGCCCATTATTCCATTTACAATCATTTGCGATTCCTTTTCCAAATCCTTTGAGACACGAAGGCGGTCCGTTACGACGTAGCACGCAAAAAGGCGAGTCGACGTATTTTGACTTGGAAAAACAAACGGAAAAATGGATTTGACCCTTCGGTATCTTGGGCCAGCGCTTCGAGACAGCACTTTATGGAGAAAAAAGGATCCGAATGAAATCCAACAACGCCGCTGCGTCTGTCCCGCGCCCAACGCGGGCGGCACACTTGCCGCCCGAAAGGAGAATTCCATGGTCCTTCGCATCGGCCGATGCGCGCGTTCAGGTTTTTTCTCGATGTTTCAATCCACGCCTAACCTAAGCGAAACCGCACGGAAGAGGGAAGCCCTCTCCCATGCCTGATGATCCCCTTAAAGGGGGAAGTTTCCAACCGGAGGAAAGTTTTAGATGAATTTCACGCGCGCCGCCATACTTCCGCGCTTTTTCTGCCCGCTGCCACTGCTTGCGGGCCTGCGCATGGATATCCCGGAAAACGTGGCGCGCCACGCGGTGAAGTCGCGACGCATGAAAGCGGGCGACGCGCTGGTGCTTTTCAACGGACTTGGCGGGGAATTCGCGGGAAGAATCGCGGCGGCCGGCTCAGATAAATCAGAGCGCCTAATGGTTGAAGTGGAAGAAAAACATGAAATCGAACGCGAATCTCCACTCGCAATCACCTTGATCCAAGCGCTTTTGCCCGGCGAAAAAATGGACATGGCGATCCAAAAAGCAGTCGAACTTGGCGTAAGGCGCATCGTTCCCGTCATCTCTCGACGTAGCGTCCCGAGGCTCGAAGGCGGGCGGAAGCAACGCCGTCTCGAACACTGGCGCGGCATCGTCATTTCGGCCTGTGAGCAATGCGGTCGCAACCGACTTCTGGAAATTGACACGCCGCAAGACTTGGCCAGCTACTTGGGGTCGCTGGACCCCGCGCCGGATATGGGCACGCGCCGGATTCTCCTGCCCGATGCGGACACGCGCCTCTTGGAGCATTTGCCCACATTGGGACGGATCGATTTATTGATCGGCGCGGAAGGCGGATTCGACCCGGAAGAAATCCGGCTCGCGCGCGCAAAGGATTTTTTCCCGTCCCGGCTCGGACAGCGAATCTTGCGGACAGAAACGGCGGGAATCGCGGCAGTCGCGGCGATTCAATCCCTATGGGGCGATTTTTGAAAGGAGGCGCTATGTTTGAATCGGCGGAACTCGGGCACAGGGTAGACAAAAAAACCTTCAGGGAAGAAGTCCCCCGACTGCGCGCCGCGCTGCTCGACGCGCAATTCGAGCATCAACAAAAAGCCGCCTTCCCCATCATCATCCTGATCAGCGGACTCGACGGCGCGGGAAAGGGTGAGACGATCAATATTCTTCATGAATGGATGGACCCGCGTTTTATCCTGACACGCGCCTTTTCCGAACCATCGGAAGAAGAACACAAATACCCGTTCATGCGGCGCTTCTGGCAGGCGCTTCCCCCCAAAGGGCGAATCGGAATCTTTTCGGGTTCGTGGTATTCCGAACCGATATCCCGGCAAACTGCCGGGAAGCAATCGGACGAAACTTTTCACCAGTACATGGACCAGATCAACCGTTTCGAGGCAATGCTCGTCAATGAAGGCGCGCTCGTCCTGAAGTTCTGGTTCCACCTGCCCAAAGAGGGACAACGGAAACACCTGAGGGCGCTCGAAAAGGACCCGCGCACCGCCTGGCGTGTGACAAAGGAAAGCTGGGAGAGGACGAAAACCTACGATAACCTTCAGGACGCCGCCGGACAGATCCTCAGGGTGACGAATACCCCCTGGGCGCCGTGGGTTGTCGTCGAAGGCACGGACGACAACTACCGCGTGATGACCGTCGGAAAGATCATTCTCGACGCGATGCAAAAACGCCTCGCCGACGAACGTGACCAGAATTTTCCCGTCGCGCCGCCGATAACGCTCAAAGTAACGGATTCCCTTGACGTGCTGACTGCGCTCGACTTGACAAAAAAACTCGAGAAAAACGACTACAAGGCCCAGTTGGCCAAATGGCAGGGACGCCTTTCGGAACTCGCGCGCCGCCCGGAATTCGCCAAGTACGCGCTGATCCTTGCGTTCGAAGGCATGGATGCGGCTGGAAAGGGCGGCAGCATCCGCCGAATCACCTCCGCGCTTGACGCGCGCCAGTATCAGGTCGTCCCAATCGCCGCGCCGACCGAAGAAGAGCGTGCGCAACCCTATCTATGGCGGTTCTGGCGCCATGTTCCGCGTATCGGGCGGATCACGATTTTCGATCGGACTTGGTACGGTCGCGTCCTCGTCGAACGGGTCGAAGGTTTCTGCACGGAAGCGGACTGGTTGCGCGCATATTCGGAAATCAACGACTTCGAAAACGAGCTCTATAACGATGGCGTAATCGTCGTCAAATTCTGGCTCCAGATCAGCCCACAGGAACAGCTTCGGCGTTTCGATGAACGTGAGAAAATCGAGTTCAAACGCTTCAAGATCACCGACGAGGACTGGCGCAACCGGGAAAAAATCAAGGAATACCATATCGCGGTCTGCGATATGGTCGACCGGACGAGTACGAACAGGTCACCTTGGATACTTGTCGAGGCCGAAGACAAGTACTACGCGCGCATCCGCATTCTAAGCGCGGTCTGCGAGCGCCTGGGAAAAATCCTCGACGTAAAATCCGAAAAAGGAAAACAGGCTTTATGTCCGAAGAGTTGAATTCCGCCCAGTTCGTTTCGCTGTTTCGCTCGGTTGCGCCCTACATCAACCTGTTCCGGAACAAAACCTTCGTTATCGCTTTCGGTGGCAAGGCGATCGCGGGGCCGCTCGCGCGGACGCTGGCCTACGACGCGAATCTCCTCGCCGCCCTGGGCGTTCGCCTCGTCCTCGTTCACGGCGCGCGCCCGCAGATCGAAGAAGAATTGCGCGAAAAAGGCCTTCCCTCGCAAATCCACAAAGGCTACCGGGTGACGGATGCGGAAACGCTCGACTGCGTGATTGACGCCGTAGGCAGCGTCTATCTCGAAATCGACGCCCTCCTTTCGCAGGGTCTCCAAGATACGCCGATGGCCAACAGCCGGATCCGCGTGATCGGCGGAAACTTCATCACAGCAAAACCGCTCGGGGTTCTCGACGGAATCGACATGCAATACGCGGGGAACATCCGGAAGATCGATGCCGAAGGCATCCGGGCGCAGCTGCAAATCAACAACATCGTCCTCTTGTCCTGCCTTGGCGCAAGCCCAACCGGAGAAACCTTCAATCTTGCGATGGAAGAAGTCGCCGAAGCAACGGCCAATGCGATCAAGGCCGACAAGCTGATCTTCCTGACGGACAGCCAAGGGGTTGCCGATCGGGACGGCGCGCTGATGAGCGAATTGACGGTCGATTCGGCCGAGCGCTTGATCGAATCCGGCGACTGGCTGTCACCCGATATCCGGCGCTATCTGCCGAGCGCTATCCGCGCAAGCCGTTCGGGCGTCGGGCGTGTCCATCTGATCGGATTTCAGGAAGATGGTACCCTGCTCCGGGAGCTTTTCTCACGTGAAGGTGTTGGAACGATCATTACCCGCGAGTCACTCGAAATCTTGCGCGACGCTCGACCGGATGATATCGGCGGGCTGGTTGGCCTGATCGAGCCGCTCGAAGCGCAGGGCATTCTCGTCCGGCGATCGCGCGAACTGCTCGAACGCGAAATCAACCGCTTTTCCGTTATCGAACACGACGGCATGATCGTCGGATGCGCGGCGCTCTATCCTTACGGCGAAAAACAGGCAGAGCTTGCCTGCTTGGCCGTCCACGCAAACTACCGCCGTTACGGCTACGGTGAGCGGCTGATGAGGCGTGTCGAAAATCAGGCGCGCGCGGTCGGAATCGAGTGCCTCTTCGTTCTGACGACCGTCACTTCGCATTGGTTCAAAGAGCGCGGTTTCATAGACCAATCCGTCGATCGCCTTCCCGAGGAAAGGCGCCTCGTCTACAACCTTCAGCGACGTTCCAAAGTGCTGTCGAAGCCGATTGGATCGCCGGGATGAGAAAGGCTGCGTTCCATTTCCGGGTATTTGCCCCGGAAACACAGGATTTCGACGGGCTTTCCCCCTGACCGGAGGGAAGTAACGAGAGCGGCTGCTCGCGCTTTTCGCTCCGTCAGGCGGAAAGCGCCTGCTGAAAAACGGTGGCGTTATAGTGTACGAGTCCGTCAAGGATCATGTTCTCTTCCACACGCGAAGGAATCTCCAGGTGCGGGGCAAGGAATTTGGCCGCGCCGCCAGTCATGAGGCATATCGCCGCCGGATTGGAATGCATTCTCGCGAACATTTTTTCTATCGCGCCGATTTGGGCCTGCAAACAGCCATTTACGATGGCGTCCTGTGTATTTCGCGGTTCGCGGCAGGGATGGCGTTCGGACACGAGTGGAAGCTGGACGGTATTGTTGGCCAGCGACGCGTACATCAATTCGAGGCCCGGAAGGATCAGACCGCCCCGGAAAACGCCCGAAGCGTCAAGCCAGTCGATCGTCGTCGCCGTCCCCGCGCAAACGACGAGACAGGGACCGCGAGTCAGTTTGCGCGCTCCGATCAGCGCGGCCCAGCGGTCAGAACCCAAAGTCAGGGGCGATTCGTAGGAATTCCATACTCCGCAGGCTTCGGTCGAAGAACGGAGCCAGAGGATCGGCGCGCGCGGACTCAATGACGCGTCGATCGCCGTTTCCACCGAAGGGCCTGCCACATTGCACGCGACGACGGGCGCTCTTTCCGGCCAAGCGACCGAGACATCGGTGAGTTGCAAAGCGTTGGACGTCGACAGGACGCCCAGCGAAATCCATTTCTCACCGTCGAACACCCCCCATTTGATGCGTGTGTTACCGGCGTCGATCGCGATAATCATAAATCGAACATCATACGGCGCGCAAGGTGAGATCGCCCGACAGGCAACGCTCGATACCATCGGATGTCCGGATCAACAAAGCGCCGTCTGCGTCTGCGCCGACGCAGACGCCTTCTTTTTCAATTGTGCTCCCGTTCAAGAGACGTACGGCGCGATCCTGCCAGGCGTTCATTTTCCGCCACTCGTCGCATAGGTGAGAAAAACCACGCGCGGAAAAAACGTCGAGGGTTTTTGCGAGTTCGATCAAGAGCGCTGCAAGCAAATCCCCTGCGTCGGGAAGCGGCGAGAGAAGCGCGTCGAGTGCTGCTGGAGGGAGCGCAAAACCCGATAATTCGATGTCGTCGGGGATGTGAAGGTTGATTCCGATCCCGATGACAGCAAAAGAGTACATTGGCGCTTCCTGCAGATCGATGAGAACTCCACCGAGTTTGGCGTCGTTGCTCAAAATGTCGTTGGGCCATTTGAGCGAAACGCCTTGGGCGCCAAGGGCGTTCAGCGCACGCGCGATTGCTACGCCGACCGCCAGCGAAAGCCCCGCCAATTGACCAAGCTCGCGTTGGAAATGCCACAGGATCGAAAAAGCCAGGCCATCTCCCGGACGCATCGTCCAGCTTCTTCCGCGGCTACCCTTGCCCGCCGTCTGATTCTCGGCAACGATGACGGAGCCCGAAGGCGCGCCAAGTTCAGCGCGTTCGAGCAGGATGACGCTCGTCGATTCGCACGTGGGTAGCACATCGATCGTAAAACGGTCGCGGAAGCTTCCCAGAAGCTCAAGGAAACGCGCCGGCCACTTTGGCGAGCCGGAAAGAAATTCTGCCATGCTGGAGATAAACGGGGAAAAATGCTCGTATTATCCACGATTTAAACCCTTGGGTGCTCCGGATTGTCTGTTTTGCCGTTGGAAATTTCCAACTCCTTGATTTTCCGTGTAATAGTGTTTCTACCGATCCCAAGAGCCTGCGCTGCCTCGACACGCCGCCCGCCCGTATGGGCCAAGGCACGGTTGATCAGGACGCTTTCAAAGAGCTTTGCAAGCTTTTCATGTACCCTGCCATCGTTCGCGGCCAGCAGGCGGTCGACCTCGACGGCCAAGCCGCTTTCCCAGTCGAGCGCGTCCGCTTCGGCGGGTACGTCTCGAAGTTCGGGCGGAATATCCACCAAGTCGATCTGTTGGCCCGGCGCCATGACGGTCAACCAGTGGCACAAGTTTTCGAGCTGGCGCACATTGCCAGGGAAATCCAGGGTAACGAGGTATTTCAGCGCGATGTCGGAAAAACGCTTCGGCTCGACACCGAGTTCCTTGGCGCTTTTCTGAAGGAAGTACTTGACGAGAATCGGGATGTCCTCGCGCCGATCACGCAAACTCGGCAGGCGCATGCGGATCACGTTGAGCCGGTGGAACAGGTCTTCGCGAAAAAGCCCCTCTTTGACGCGAGTCTCAAGATTTTGGTGGGTCGCCGCGATGATGCGAACCTTGGCTTTCAATGGCAGGTGTCCGCCGACACGGTAATACGTCCCATCGGAAAGGACACGTAGCAGACGGGTTTGAAGTTCGGGGGGCATGTCGCCGATCTCGTCGAGAAATAGCGTGCCATTTTCAGCCTGTTCGAAGCGCCCCTGGCGTTGCGTCGCCGCACCAGTAAAAGCGCCACGCTCGTGTCCAAAAAGCTCGGATTCGAGCAGGTCCCTGGGAATTGCCGCCGTGTTGATCGCGATGAAGGGTTTGTCGGAACGAGGGCTATGTCGGTGCACGGCGTGAGCGACGAGTTCCTTGCCCGACCCCGATTCGCCCGTGATCATGACCGTTGCGTTCGATTGGCTCAGACGACCGATCGCCCGAAAAACCTCCTGCATCGCGGGCGCTCGGCCGATGATTCCCGGCAAGGAATCGATTTTTCCGGCCGCGCCAATGTGGTGCATACTTTCGTCGACCGCGCGCCGAATCAAAGCCAGCGCCTGATCGACATCGAAGGGTTTGGGCAGGTATTCGAAGGCGCCGCCCTGGAAGGCCTCGACCGCGCTGTCCAAGTCGGAGTAAGCTGTCATGATGATGACGGGTAGTGTGGGGAAGCTGGCCTTGCAGCGCTTGAGAAGATCGAGGCCCGATTCTCCAGGCATCCGGATGTCGGAAACCAGAACCTGCGGAAAATCTACCCCGAGATCAAGCTGCGACAAGGCTTCGCCTGCGGAAGCAAAGCTCTTGAACGGCATTTTTTCACGCGCCAGGGTCTTTTC
>JAIRZC010000218.1 GCA_031267455.1 Accumulibacter sp.
GAGGTTTCGAAGCGATAGGGCATCGACTCCCGATAAGGCAAATCGCCTGCCGAGCGGCCCATGAAACGCTTGACCGAAACGACTACGTTCGAGGGGTCCGCCGACTGTTCGGCGAGCGCCTCGTAGCCAATGTCGGGAGGATCGCCGCCGCGGTAGCGGACGGCCGAGGGTAAGAGAGGCCGCCCGAGCGCGTCAGAAAGAACGGTCGCCAGCCCGTTCTTGACCGTCGCGACGAGCGAATTGGTCGTCCCGAGGTCGATACCGACGGCCAGTCTGTGCCGGTGCGGCTCCGCGGACTTCCCCGGCTCGGCGATCTGAAAAAGCGTCATTTTCTATCCATGAAACGCAAACGCGCGTTTTGGCGCATGAGCGCCCCTGGCCTCATCGGCCGGCCTCCACGCCCGAACGGGGGCTTTACCCCGTTCACGCCTCGATGGCCGCGATGCCATCGTCGATCTCGGTCAATAGCTTTTCGAGAAACATCAGCCGCCGCGCGTGATCCGCCGCCGCCCGGTAATCGCGCTCATCGTCGAGCAGTTCGGCGAGGCGGCCATGGCTCTTGCTCATCCGTTGCCTGACGCAGCGGCGCAAATCCTCCAGTTCGGCAACTTCGCGCACCCGCTTCGCCTCGGAAACCGCCTCGCGCCACTCCATCTGCTCGACCAGGAATTCCGGCGGCATCGCCGTGTTGCACTCGGCGTCGATCGGGAACCCGGCGAGAAAGAGGAAGTAGGCGGCACGCCGCAGAGGATTTTTCAGGATATGGTAGGCTTCATTGACGCGCGTCGCCCATTGCATCGATACACGCTTTTCCTGTTCGCACGCGCCCGCGTAACGGTCGGGATGCGTCAGTGCCTGCATTTCGCGATAGCGCTTGTCCAGCCGCTCCGGGTCGATCCGGAATTTTTCCGGAAGCCCGAACAGGGAAAAATGATCGACATTCAAATCCATCGGCGTTCGTCTCGGCCCTCCGGCTCCAAATCACTCGTCCTGGCTTGCCTCGTTGCGGCCTGACGCTTCAAACGCTGAAACTCTCGCCGCAGCCGCAAGCGTTTTTGACGTTTGGATTATTGAAGCGAAAACCTTCGTTCAGGCCCTCGCGGGTATAGTCGAGTTCCGTTCCATCGAGGTAGGGCAGGCTCTTGGCGTCGATCAGCACCTTGACGCCGTGGGACTCGAACTCGACATCGTCCGGAGCGACGACATCGACGAATTCGAGTCGGTACGCGACGCCCGAACACCCGCTCGTGCGCACGCCGAGGCGCAATCCAACGCCCTGTCCGCGCTTTGCCATATAGTTCGCCACGTGTTTCGCGGCCTTTTCAGATAATGTTACCGCCATTTCATTTTCTCCTTTACAGCTTTGTCGATTCATCGTTTTTTTTTCTATAATCCGCAACAGCGGCCTTGATGGCATCTTCCGCCAGTATCGAGCAGTGAATCTTCACCGGCGGCAAAGCCAATTCCTCGGCAATCTGGGTATTCCTGATTTCCAGCGCCTGATCAAGGGTCTTTCCCTTGACCCATTCGGTCACCAGCGACGAAGAGGCGATCGCCGAACCGCATCCGTAGGTCTTGAAGCGGGCGTCTTCAATGACACCATCCTTGCCGACCCTGATCTGTAATTTCATCACGTCACCGCAGGCAGGCGCTCCGACCATCCCGGTCGCAACGCCTTCCACGTCTTTTTCGAAAGAACCCACGTTGCGCGGATTCTCGTAGTGGTCCAGTACCTTCGAACTGTATGTCATGCTTCCATCCTCGTCAAATTCCGGCGCGGCGCGCCATCTTCAGTGTGCCGCCCATTGGACCCGGCTCAGGTCGACGCCTTCCTGCACCATTTCCCAGAGCGGCGACATCCCGCGCAGCTTGCCGATTTTTTCACGCAATTCCCTGACCGCGTAGTCGATTTCTTCCTCGGTATTGAAACGGCCTATCGTGATCCGGATCGAGCTGTGCGCGAGTTCGTCGTCGCGTCCGAGCGCGCGCAACACGTAGGAGGGTTCGAGCGACGCGGAAGTACAGGCCGACCCCGAGGAGACCGCGAGGTCCTTGATCGACATCAGCATCGATTCACCCTCGACATAGGCGAAGCTGACGTTCAGGTTGTGCGGAACGCGGCGATCGAGGTCTCCGTTGATATAAACGTGCGGAATATCGGAAATCCCCTTGAGCAGCCTGTCGCGCAAGGCGCCGATCCGCAGGTTTTCGGCGTCCATTTCGACGCGCGCGAGACGGAAAGCTTCGCCCATTCCGACGATCTGGTGCGTCGGCAAGGTTCCCGAGCGGAAACCGCGCTCGTGCCCGCCCCCATGCATCTGGGCTTCGATCCGAACCCTCGGTTTGCGCCGGACGAAAAGCGCGCCGATGCCTTTCGGTCCGTAGACCTTGTGCGCCGACAGGCTCATGAGGTCCGCCTTGAGTTCGGCAAGGTCGATCTTCGTCTTTCCCGCCGCCTGCGCGGCATCCACGTGAAATACGATGCCCTTTTCGCGGCAGATTTCGCCGATTTCCCCAACCGGCTGTATGACGCCGATCTCGTTATTGACGAACATCACCGAAACCAGGATCGTATCCGGGCGAAGCGCGTTCCTGAAGTGATCGAGGTCGATCAGGCCGTCTTCGCGCACATCGAGGCAAGTGACGTCGAAGCCGCGGCGCTCGAGTTCCCGGCAGGTGTCGAGAACGGCTTTGTGCTCGGTCTTCACGGTAATGACGTGCTTACCCCGGCTCGAATAAAAAGCCGCCGCGCCTTTAATCGCCAGATTGTCCGATTCCGTCGCGCCGGAGGTCCAGATAATTTCCCTCGGGTCGGCGTTGACGAGCCGCGCGACTTCTTCGCGCGCCTCCTCGACGGCCGCTTCGGCCTCCCAGCCGAACGAATGCGAGCTCGAAGCCGGATTTCCGAACTTCTCGACGAGGTAGGGAATCATTTTTTCGGCGACACGCGGGTCGACCTGCGTAGTCGCCGACGAATCCAGGTAAATCGGAAGTTTCAGCATCTTTTTGGCTCCATTTTCATCAACGAACCGCAACAGCGGTCAATTTCATCAAATTCGACAGCGAGTCCCGCAAGGCGCCCAAAAATCCCTCGACTTCTCCGGCGGTGTTCGACGCGCCGAGACTCACGCGGACCGCCCCGCGCGCCCGGTCAGGCGAAACGCCCATCGCGAGGAGCACATGCGAAGGTTCCGGATTTTCTGCAGAGCACGCGGACCCGCTCGAAACGGCGTATCCGGCGCGGTCGAGCTTCGAAGCCAGCGTCTCGCCCTCGATGCCCGGAATGGAAAAGCAGACGGTATTCGGCAAGCGTTCCGCGTCCCGCCCGAAAATATGCGCGCCGAGTTCGATCAGGCCGCGCTCAAGCGGGCGTCGCAGCGCGCGGATTTTCTCCGCGGTACCGAAAAGCGCGCTCGCGACGCGCTCACAGGCTTCGCCGAAACCGACAATCGCAGCGACATTCTCCGTTCCCGCCCGAAGACCCCGCTCGTGCCCTCCTCCCGCGATGAGCGGTTCGATCCCGACGCGCTTGTCGACAACCAGCGCCGCCGCGCCCTTTGGCCCGCCGAGCTTGTGCGCCGAGAGCGTCATCGCGTTGACGCCCGATGCGTTCAAATCTCTGAAATCGAGCGAGAGCTTGCCAAACCACTGCGCCGCGTCGGTGTGAAAAAGGCTTCCAGCGGAACGCGAGCGCTCCGCCAGGGGACGGATATCCTGCAAAACGCCGGTCTCGTTGTTCGCCGCCATGACCGAGACACTCGCCGGCTTTCTTTCGACGATTTCGGAATACGCCTCGAAATCGATGCGCCCGTCGGCGCTGACGGGAAACTTCTCCAGCAGCCATCCGCGCCGGACGAGCTGTTCGGCGGGACGTATCACGCAGCGATGCTCGATCGCGCTGACCGCCAGGAGTCCGGGTTTCATGCGCTCGACCGCGCCTTTTATGAAAAGGTTGTTGGCTTCCGAACCACTGCTCGCAAAAACGATTTCCGCAGCTTGCGCGCCGACGGCCCCGGCCACTTTTTCACGCGCCGCATCGACCGCGCGGCGCGCATCGCGCCCGTATTCGTGCCGGCTCGAAGGGTTGCCGAAGCGCTCTGACAGCCAGGGCAGCATCGCTTTCCACACCGCGGGATCGAGCGGCGTCGTAGCGTTGTGGTCGAAATAGACGGGCGCGAACGCGGCTTCAGACATGCGCCTCCCATATATCGCGCTGGTCCTTGTCGAAAACGGCAACCGACCGACCGACGCCTTTTTCCTTCTTCCGCCTCTGTTTTTCGACGAGTTCTCCGAGCGTGATCGAGGTCAGGAATTCATAAACCTTCGCGTTGAGCGCCGCCCATAATTCATGTGTCATACAAAGCTTCGTATCCCTGCAATTTTCCTTGCCGCCGCAGCGTGTCGCGTCGATCGCCTCGTCGACCGCGCAGACGATATCGGCGACTGAAATCTGCCGCGCCGGTCGCGCCAGCCGGTAGCCGCCGCCTGGGCCGCGCACGCTCTCGACGAGGCGATAGCGGCGCAATTTGCCAAAAAGCTGTTCGAGATAGGAAAGCGAGATCGTCTGCCGCGCGCTGATGTCCGCCAGCGCAACGGGTTCACCCACGCCCGTCGACGCCAGATCGATCATCGCGGTCACCGCGAACCGGCCCTTAGTCGTCAAGCGCATGCCATTCTCCGAACCTATACCCGATCATTTTACTCAACTATGAAGCAAACGACGAAATCAGTCAACTATTTTGCTCAAATACTTGGCGTCGAAACGGTCGGCCGTCGCGAGTTCGTCCTTCACGGTCGCGCCATCGAGTTCGAGCCGCTTGAGCAAAAGATTGATCCGCCGATCGGTCTCGACCGCGTGGTCGAGCAGGCCATGGATCGCCTTTGCCAGCGGATCGTCGGGCATTCCTTCGAGCGCATAGGCCGAAAAGCCCATCTGTCCGGCTTTGTCCTCGCGTTTTTTCGCCTGTTCGGAATCGATGATCCGCGCTGGATTACCGACCGCCGTCGTCTCGGGCGGAACGTCCCTGACGACGACTGCGTTCGAACCAACCTTGGCGCGCGCGCCGACGGTCACCGGCCCGAGAATCTGCGCGCCCGCGCCGACCACGACGCCGTCTCCGATGGTCGGATGACGCCGCCCTTTCACCCACGATGTTCCGCCGAGCGTAACTCCGTGATACAGCGTCACATCGTCGCCAACGACCGCCGTTTCGCCGATCACGACGCCCATGCCGTGGTCGATGAAAAAGCGGCGGCCAATCGTCGCGCCGGGATGAATTTCGATCCCCGTGAAAAAGCGCCCCGCGTGCGAGACCATGCGCCCCATCCAGAACAGGCGGCGGCGCCATAGCCAATGCGAGAGACGATGGAACAGCAACGCGTGGATTCCAGGATAGCAGGCCAAAACTTCCCACGATGTGCGAGCCGCGGGGTCCCGGTCGAAAACCGAGCGAATATCTTCGCGCAGACGGGCAAACATGAAAAGTCTCCAGAAGTTTCAAGGGACGTCATTGTAAAAAGCCCGACTTTTTTTATCAACAATTTTCATTCGCGCCATGGCAAAAACGAGCCTGGCAGGCTGGCACCCCAATCGGAAATCTGGGATCAGGGATCGGGGAACGGAAGCACTCCCAGGCGAAAAGCCATCTCTTACCCCTTGGATACCCCGCGCCTGGCAAGCGCGGCAAAGGGGTTTCCCGAATAAGCTCCCGTTTCCTTCCTTTAAGCGTCGACCTCCACAAGGCTCGCGTCGGAAAACACGAGCGCGCCACGAACTTTTCTCGAGGGGAAGACGGCGGAAACGGCGCGGCAGTATTCGGAGACTTGGTCACGATATTCTCCGATGCGCCCGGTATCGGGGTACGAGCTTTTGTAATCCAGCACCCAGAGCGCGTCTCCGCAGTCGACGAGCCGATCGATTCGCATCAGGCGCCCTTCGCCGTTCGTGATCCCGATTTCGTTCCAGGCTTTTTCGTAGCGCGCGGGATCGAAGAATCGCCCAAGATCCGGGGAAGAAAACAAGCGTTCCGCGACGGTTTCGGCGCGTCGACGCAAG
>JAIRZC010000256.1 GCA_031267455.1 Accumulibacter sp.
CTTGCGTACGACCATGAATACGGAGGCGAAGCCAAAGCGACGACGCAAGGGTACCGAATCGACGCGCCGAAACTAAAAGGCGGAAGCGGGCTCGTTGAAATCGGTCTGACGGCAAAACCGAGCGCAGGGAAGCCCTTCACGCTCGACGCGGGGATTCAGGGCTACGCCGGAAAACGCGAAGGCGTCGTCGGAAGCCTGCGGATCAACTACTACTTCTGAGGGGGTGTGAGTGAAAAACCGCAGGCGCTGGCCGTTCTCGCCCCAAGCGCGAAGAAAAACGAAAGAGACTGCTGTCCCCTCTCCCGCATAGCGGGAGAGGGTGCCCTGGCAAGGGCGGGTGAAGGTGGAATTGGACGGGGGGCATTCCTTGATTTCAGCGCCCTGCGGGCGGAGAGTACGCGACTGGATTCCCGCCTGCGCGGGAATGACGGGGTTGGGTGATGTGGGATTGGGGATCTGCGCAGGCGCTTGCTGTCCCCTCTCCCGCTATGCGGGAGAGGGGTTCCTGGCAAGGGCGGGTGAGGGTGGAATTGGACGGGCCGCATTTTTTCCCCAGTAGGCGATTGCCGGCGGGGGAATTACCCGCGGGCGGATTACCATCCGCCCCTGCGCGCGGGGGGAGGTACTTCCCGAGCAAAGGGCCATAGCGAAATCTCTCTTTCCGGCGGAATTTCTGATACGATTGGACGAGATTGCCTTGTCTCAGGGGATGCGGGTGCTTTATCCCGTTCGCGGACGCGCTCGCGCCGGAAAATCTTTTTGGAACGTATTGCGATATGAAAAAAATCGAAGCCGTCATCAAGCCGTTCAAACTCGACGAAGTCCGTGAAGCGCTTTCCGAAATCGGAGTCTCCGGCCTGACGGTCACCGAAGTCAAGGGCTTCGGCCGCCAGAAGGGGCACACCGAATTGTACCGCGGCGCGGAATATGTCGTCGATTTTCTGCCGAAAGTCAAAATCGAGATTGTCGTTCCCGACAAGGATGTCGAGGGCGCGATCGAAGTGATCGTCAAGTCGGCGCGGACGGGAAAAATCGGCGACGGAAAGATTTTCGTCACGCATGTCGAGCAGGTCATACGCATCCGGACCGGGGAGACGGGAGAAGCGGCCGTCTGATCCGCAAGAACCTCGGGAAGACGTTCCGGCGAGGATACTCTTTTCACGCCTGGGTGCACGGGTTTCGCCTGTCCGTCGCCGAAGATCGATCAGGAAAGGAGACCGGCTTGCGGGCCTGCGGGCTTTGATCGGTCGGTGTCAAAAAGCTTGCGCCACGAAATCCATCAACAGTTTTTTCATATGGGCCGCCCGGAAGTTTCCGGCGCATGTCAATTGTGCGCCTTCGTCCTATCCGGGCGCGCCGCGCAGCAGACCGGCTTCTCGCCATCGCGAAAGCAGTTCCTCCCCTTTTGGACGCCGATTCGGAATTCAAGCTTTACGAATTGTTGAGAGCGGCTTTGCCCGATACGGGATTCATCGTTGCCGCGCACCGCAAACCCCTTGGTTTGGGCAACTATCGCCGTGTCGATCTATGCGCGAAGAGATTCGAGGAGACGACGCCCGCATCAATTCGCTTGCCGTGTGTCGGAGGGAAACATCGTACAATTCGGGACTTTCGTGAATCCTGAAGAGCCTTTACATGATCGATGACGCCGTCCATGCCGCCGTCCGCCTCGAAGATTACACGCCGTCGCCCTGGCTGATCGATTCGGTCCGGATAGATGTCGACATTCGTGCGGGCGAGACGATCGTCGGCGCGCGGCTTGAATGCGCGCGCAACCCGAAAACGCAAGGGGATGCGCCTTTTATCCTCGACGGCGAAGATCTGGAAACGCTTTTTGTCGGAATCGACGGAACGGAAATGTCCGCGGCGGCGTTCCGGATAGATGGCGGTCATCTGGTCATCGACAGGGTTCCCGTGTCTTTCGTCCTTGAAACGCGGGTACGGATACGTCCCGATACGAACACGCGGCTTTCGGGGTTTTACCGGAGCCGCGACGGCTATTTCACGCAGTGCGAGCCCGAGGGTTTTCGTCGGATTACCTGGTTCATCGACCGCCCCGACGTGATGGCGCGCTACATCGTGACGCTGCGCGCGGACAAGGCCGCCTTCCCTGTCCTGCTTTCCAATGGCAATCCCGTGGCGAGCGGGGACGAAACCGATGGTCGACATTTTGCCGTATGGGAAGACCCTTTCAGGAAGCCGAGCTATCTTTTCGCGATGGTCGCCGCGAAACTTGACGCGCTACGCGACACTTTTACGACGGCTTCGGGGAAAGAGGTCGCGCTTGCGATCCATGCCGAACCCGGAAAGCTTGACCAGTGTACCCACGCGATGCGGGCGCTGAAAAAGGCGATGCGCTGGGATGAGGAGCGCTTTGGTCTCGAATGCGATCTCAAGCATTATATGATCGTCGCGGTCGGTGATTTCAACATGGGCGCGATGGAGAACAAGGGCCTCAACATTTTCAACACGCGCTACGTGCTTGCGCGCGCGGATGTGGCGACCGACGCCGATTTCGAAAACATCGATCGTGTCGTTGCGCACGAATATTTCCACAACTGGACGGGTAACCGCGTGACCTGCCGCGACTGGTTCCAGCTTTCCCTGAAAGAAGGGCTGACCGTTTTCCGGGATCAGGAATTCGGCGCCGACACGCATGGTCGCGAGACGGCGCGCTTGGGCGACGCGCGTATTCTCCGCGCCGTCCAGTTTCCCGAGGATGCGGGACCGATGGCGCATCCGGTGCGTCCTGCGAGCTATGTCGAGATCAACAATTTTTATACGGCGACTGTCTATGAAAAAGGCGCGGAAATCGTCCGGATGATCCAGACCTTGATCGGACGCGATGCCTTTCGCAGGGGAATGGCGATCTATTTCGAGCGCCACGACGGCCAAGCCGTGACCTGTGACGATTTTGTCGTGGCGATGATGGCGGCGTCGAATTTCGATTTCGACCGCTTCATGATCTGGTATCGCCAGGCCGGAACGCCGAGGCTCAGCGCCTCGGGTGAATACGACGCCGAGGGAAAGCGCTACGTTTTGAAGCTCGCGCAGTCGTGTGACCCAACGCCGGGACAGCCGGAAAAACATCCCGCGCTGATTCCTGTCGCGTTGGGCCTCGTCGGCCCCGACGGACGCGACTTCGATCTGTCGGAAGAATCTTCCACTGAAGTGGAAACGACGCGGGTTCTGCAACTGGCCGAAGCGGAGCAGATTTTCGTTTTCGAGAATATTCCCGCAAAACCGACGCCTTCGCTCCTGCGCGGCTTCTCCGCGCCGGTCAATCTCGACATCTCCTACAGCGAAGCCGAACTCATGCATTTGTTTTCCTGCGACAGCGATCCTTTCAACCGCTGGGAGGCGGGACAGCGCCTGTTCAGCCGCCTGATCCTTGAAAACACGGCACGCAGTGCCTTCGGAGACGCGATGAAGGTATCTGGCGCACTTGTCGATGCGGCGCGAAAGCTCCTGCGCGGGGGAAGCGCCCCGTCATTTATTGCGGAAGCATTGACACTGCCCAGCAAGGCGACACTTGCCGAAGCGATTGATTGCGTCGATCCCGAGGCGCTCCACTCCGCGCACGAGGCCCTGGCGCGATCAATCGCCGCCGGCCTGGAGGCCGATTTTGCCGAATTCTACGCGCGCCTTGCGCCAGGGGGGGCGTACCGCCTCGACGCGGAAGATGTCGCGCGCCGCCGTCTGCGCAACCTCTGCCTTTCCTTCCTGAATGAACTCGATGTCCCGGAATACCGCCGCCTGGCCCTGGAGCAGTTCGAAAACGCCGATAATATGACAGATCAACTTTCCGCGCTCTCTGCCCTTGTCAACGCGCCACTCGGAGAGCCGAAGAATCTCCGTGGGGATGGAATCATCGTGGAAGGGCAAAGGGCGCTGGACGCCTTTTACGCGCGATGGGCACACGAAGAACTCGTCGTCGACAAGTGGCTGGCCGTCCAGGCCGCCTGCCGCCGGGATGGAACGCTCGATCGCGTCGAGGCGCTGACCCGTCACCCGGCCTTCGATGCGCAAAATCCGAATAAAGTTTACGCGTTGCTCCGCGGTTTCGGTTCGAACTTCCGTCATTTCAATGCCGCGGACGGGAACGGCTACCGCTTCCTCGCCGCGTGGGCCGCAAAGATCGACCCCGTCAATCCGCAGGTCGCCTCGCGCCTTGCGCGCTGCTTCGACGGCTGGAGAAAATTTTCCACCGCCCATCAAGCGCACGCGAGGGCCGCGCTGGAATCGCTGCGCGCGTGTGATGCCCTCTCGAAAGATGTTTTCGAGATTGTCGAAAAGCTTCTGGACGAGTGAGGAAGGGTATTTCATCCCGCGAATATCCCCGGCGACGGATTGCCGGGCCGCCGATCTCGACGGCTCGGCGGAAAACGAATCGGCGAAAAAACCTTTTTCGGTTTTTTCGCCGACCCTCCGGGGAATGCCCAAACAAGGCGCGGACGCTCACGGAGTGATCCGCAAAGCGTCCGTGTCGTGGAGATTTACTGCACTTTTGCCTTGGCGCGCAGTTCTTCGACGACTTTAGAGATGCCCTGTGTCTGTATTTGCTGTTCCAGGCGCGGCTTGACTTCATCGAACGCGGGGAAGCTCAGCGGGCGGGTGTCGTCGAGCCATATGACGTGATAACCGTATTCGCTCCTGACCGGAGTTTCGGTGTACTCCCCTTTTTTGAGCTTGGTGAGCGCATCACCGAAAGGTTTGACGAAATTGCTCGGACTGTTCCAACCCAGATCGCCGTTCGTGTTTTTTGCGCTCGGGTCAATCGATTTTTTCACGAGGTCTTCGAACTTGGATCCCTGCTTGATCTCGGCGATGATTCCGGCGGCTTCGTTTTCCGAGGCGACGAGAATGTGGCGCAACTTGTATTCGGTGTCGCCGAAACGGGTTTTGAGATCCTCATAGCGCTTTTTCATCTGCGCTTCGGTGACCGGATTTTTGTTTACGTATTCCTGCAGGTAAGCGCCGATCAGCGCGTTCTGGCGCGCCGCTTCCATCTGCGCGGCGACGAGGGGGGTTTTGTCGAGCTTCGCCTTTTTCGCTTGTTCCACGAGAAGCGCGCGCCGAATGATCTCTTCGCGGACGGTTGTCGCGAGTTCGGGCGAATCCTGCATGCCCTGGGCTTTTTTCTCGGCGATCAGAAGGTTGGCCAGGCTGTTTGGAACGGCGACGCCGTTGACGGTGACAAACGCTTTTTCAGCCGCCATGAGCGGGGCGGAAAAGAGGACGCTGGCCAAGAGACATACCGCGAGTTTCGATGGTTTTTGCATTTTCAGTATTTCCTTCTGACTGGGTTGATACTTTGAATTTGAATTGTTTCATGCAGCAGGATTCAGCGGAAAGCGTCGACGGATGGCAAGTGTTTCACCGGCGCCGCGTCCGAATGTCCAAGGCATGGATTTTACACGAAATCGACCGTTGGGGTAAAACGGAGGCAACGCTGGGGAAGAGCGCGGAATACGTGTCATTCGTTTTCCTCTCCTTCTTCTTCGGGGAGGTATTTCGAGATCAGGGGAGCTTGGAGCAGGGCGAACAGAAGCATCATGGAGAGACCGCCGAAAAGCTTGAAGTTGACCCAGATTTCCGTCGAAAGGCCGAGGAAAAAAGCGATGGCCAGGTTGGCAAGGCCCATGATGAAGAAACACGATGCCCAATACCGGTTCAAAATCGACCAGGCGGCGTCGGGTAATTCGATTTGGGAAGCAAAGAGAGTGCGGATCAGGTTTTTCTTGAGAAACAACGAGCTTCCGACGAGCGAGAACGTGAAAAACCAATAGAGCGCGGTCGGCTTCCACTTGACGAAAGACTCGTCGCGCAAAAAGAGCGTTATTCCGCCCAGAAGAGTAATGATGACCAGATTGGCCAGAAG
>JAIRZC010000264.1 GCA_031267455.1 Accumulibacter sp.
TCCTCCAGGAACGCGATTTGGAATATTTCGTAATGATTCAGCCTGCCGGCGCTTTTCGACGCCCGCGCCCTTCCCCCCTGGGGGGATGCAATCCGCCGGGGCGGGTTTCAAACCCGCCCCGGCGTCATGCGCGAAATTTTCACGCGCCCCGCGCCGGGATTCTCCGGGATTCTGATTAGCTAATCAAAAACAATTCGTTCCCGCGCGCGGCCGATCCCCTGATAATTCATGAATATTCAATCGGAGACACAAGGATGACCGCCCTCGTGAATACAAATTATCGAGACGAGCCGCTCTTTGAGGAAACGCTGGCCGGACACCCGGATTTTCCGCGCCTCATCGCGCTCAAGATCGATGTCCAGCGGCGCGGCGTCAGCTACACCGAGCGCGCCGGAAAAGCCGTCGATCCGGAAATTCACCAACTTCGCAGCCCTTATATTTTCGGTTCGCGCGACGGAGAAATCAAACCGCTGCCCGAATCGCTCCTCCTCCGGGATGGAACGACGATCCTCACCGACCCGACGCCGCCGGATCAGGACCCGTATTTTGTCGATTACCTCGATGGACGCTTCGTCCTCGTCGACCGCGGAAAAATCCTCGAAACCGTCGAATTGTGGCCCAAACCGGCCTATTACGGCAAAAAAACGAAATCCGGCTTGCCGATGAGCCACATCGTCACCGCGCGCCCGCAGCGGCTCAACGTCTTTCAATCGAGTTTCTGCTATTTCTGGGCCGAAGATCGAGGCTGCCGCTTCTGCGACATCGTCACGCACACGAAGCAACAGCGCGAGGAACTCGGCGTCCCCAGCCGCCTGGATCCGGAGGACGTCCGGGAAACCGTCGCCGAGGCGATCAAGGAAGCCGGCCGCTTCACGAGCATCTGCCTGACCGCCGGATCGGTCATCAAGGGCGCGCGCCTTTTCGACCGCGAAGTCGATTTCTACGTCGAATTGCTCCGCGCGATCGGCGAAAACTTCAGGACGAAAAAATTTCCGAGCCAATTGATCGCTTCGGCCTTCGATGAAGAACAACTCACTCGCCTGTACGAGGAAACCGGCCTGACGAGCTATACCAGCGACATGGAAGTCTTCGGCGAGGCGCAGTTCGACTGGATATGTCCCGGCAAGGCGAAATGGGTCGGCTACAGACAATGGCGCGACCGCCTGATCCGCGCCGTCGACATTTTCGGCCGGGGCAACGTCGGCACGGGACTCGTCGGCGGCGTCGAGCTTGCGCAACCCCACGGCTTCAAATCCGAAAGAGACGCGCTCGATTCGACGCTCTCGGAAGCCGAATACCTCGCCGAGCGCGGCGTCACGACGGTTTACATCGTCTGGGTGCCACGCCCGGGGTCGGCGTTTCGCGGGCAGAAAGCGCCTTCGCTCGATTATTACATCCAACTTGCCCAGGGACTCCATGGCCTGCGCGTCAAATACGGCCTCCGCGTCGACTTCGACGATTACCGCCGCTGCGGAAACCACCCGGACAGCGATCTTTCCCGTCTTCTGCAATGAACGAAAGCGCGGCGCGCGCCTCCTGACGCGGGCATCGGCTTTTCAACGAAAGGATAGAACATGAGCATCCCTCTTTCCGCCGAAGCGCTCGAACTTCTCGGCGACCCGGATACCGTCAAGGTCCTGGCCACCGTCGACGCGAACGGGAACCCGCATGCCGTCGTCAAGAAGTCGCTGCATATCGCCGACGACGGAAGCCTGCATCTTCTGGAAATACTCGAAGCATCCGACTCCGGACGGAATTTGACGGCTTCGCTCTGGTTCGACCGCGGCGTCGCGATCCTCCTGTTCGGGAAAAACGGCCGTCAGGCGCAGATCAGGGGAAAACCTGTCAAATGTCACATCAGTGGCCGGCTCTTTCTCGATCATTACGCCAAAATCGGCGAACGCCTGGGCGATGTCGATCTTTCCGGCGTCTGGGTCATCGAACCCGAAGAAGTCATCGACGAGAGTTTTGAAACGCGCAAAGCGCGTCACAGCGCGGAACACCCGTCTTTCATTCACCTCGACCGCATCGCGAAACCCATTTGATTTCGTTTTCGAACCGCTATTGACACCGGCATCGCCTTGCCGCGTCCTCGCGTTGTTTTAACCCATTTTATGTCCTTCGCGATTCGAAAATACTTCTCGGAGAAACAAGCGCATGAAAATCGTTCTTGTCCACCCCGCGTTTTTCGACGACAACGAATTCCGAAACCGCTACAGGGATTACGTCGACTGGATCCGCGGAGGAAATCTTTATGTCGCGCCCTTCGAGCCGCCGCTGGGATTGGCTTATGTAAGCGCTTACGCGAAGCGATTGGGGCACGACGTCGCCCTGCTCGACATGCAGGCGCTCATGATGGACGGGCCCGCGCTGGCCCGCCGCCTCGCCGAAGAATCGCCGGACATCGTCGGCATCACGGCAATGACGCCGACGATGCCCGAAGCGTTGCGCGTCGCGAAAACCACGCGCGATACCCTGCCGGGCGCCAGGACCGTTCTCGGCGGCGTCCACCCGACGCTCGACCCCGGAAATGTCCTCGAGAGCGACGACGTCGATTTCGTCATTCGCGGGGAAGGCGAAGAAATCCTGTGCCGCCTGATCGACGCGCTCGACGGCAAAAACATTCGCCTCGACGAGATCGAGGGACTTTGCTTTCGCACCGGAGAGGGAAAGCGCCTCGCGGGGAAGGCGCCGCCGATCCGCGACCTCGACGCGCTTCCGGGGGCGGATTACGAGTCCTTCCCCGTCGAGCGCTACATCGAGCATAACAGCCTCTTGCGCGGTATTCGCGGCGTTTCGATGATCGTTTCGCGCGGATGCCCCTACGCCTGCTCTTTTTGCGCCGTCCGGCAGACGATGAGCCGCGTGTGGCGGATAAAATCAGCGCCGAAGGTCATCGATGAAATCGTCGGCCTGCGCGACCGCTACGACCTCGAAGGCATCTGGTTCAAGGACAGCATCTTCAATTTGAAGGCATCTTGGACGCGCGATTTCTGCCAGGCGATGATCGATCGCGCCGTCGACATCGAATGGCAGGCGAACACTCGAATCGACCTTCTGGATGACGGCGAACTCGCGTTCATGAAAAAGGCGGGACTGCGCCAAATCGACCTCGGAATCGAGTCGGGTTCGCCGAAAAGCCTGTTGCGCCTCAACAAGCGGATCACGGTCGAGCAGATACGGGAAAAAGTGAAACTCGCGAAAAAACACGTTCGCGTTTTCGGTTTTTTCATGATCGGAATTCCCGGCGAGACCGAAGAAGACGTCGAGCAGACCTTCGAATTCGCCAGGACACTCGATCTGGACCGATGGAGCTGGAGTATCTACAGCCCGCTGCCGGGGTCGAAGCTCTACGACGAACTCGTCTCCGAAGGCCGCGTCGAACCGCTTTTACTCGATCACGAGAATATCCACTTCACGCGCCCCTATGAAGGCGTTACCGGCGTTTCGCCGGAAAAGCTTCAGGCGTATTACAACGAAATAAACGATTATTTCACGCGTCGCCAGACGCATCCCTGATCCTCGAGCGCTTTTCGGTATCGCGTTCCACCGGAAGGAAGAATCCGAACACATCAAGCAGGTTTCCGGACATCCGGACGACTCTATGTCGCCTTGCCATATGTCTCTTGGATACCCTTCAAGCGAGCTATCGGAAAGACGCCCAACAGGGGAGACAAGGGGCGCTCAGCCGGTCTGCCGGCGGAGCGCCCCTTATGACCGAAGGGTCAGGCAAACAAATTATTTACAGCTGAACTGAACTTCAGCGCCGGCGTAGGACGAGTAAAAACATGGTTTTGCGTCAGAGCTTTGCACGGTCAGTTGTTTTCCCTGTTTTGCACAGAATGCGGAAGCCTCTTTCAATATCTCGACTTTTACTGCGTTTCCGCTGCAGGCCATTGCGTCCTCTTTTGCGTAGACGTAATTACCTCCGCCAAGATCGACGATGCCGGAGTTCGTTGCGCAGCCTGGCAGCACAAGCAGACAAGCAGCAGTGAAAAGAACAATTCGCATATTTCCCCCTTGAGTGTCGAGTTGCCTGACTTTTAGGACTTGTCCGTAAATAATATTAACCTTTCCTGAAATCTTTCGGAAGGCAATGATGACTGTAGCGATCATCGCCCAAGCCATATGGCTTCGATCCCTCTTTTCGCAGCGCGCCAAAAGACAGTAGAGAAACGTAGCGATAACTTTAAAAGTGCGATGCAATGCCCCCAAGTATCTGTTTATCAACTAATCCGATGTAGCCGAGGCGATATCACAAGAGAGGCCTGTGCCAGAACAGAGGCGGACTTGCTCGCGCCGCGGCCTCGAGAGCGACCCGTCCGCGCACCTATTGACCTGTACGACGTGTTCTTGCGGTTTTGCAGGTACTGAAGCGGGGATGCGCCTGAAGAGCGCTTCCGCGCGACGATCCGAAATGGGAGAACGGCTATTCCCATTTTTGCAAGGGGAAGAAGCGGGATGCCAACGGAGAAGCCACTGCGGGATACCTGTCGACCTTGGCGGGTTCCAATATCCCGCCGTCACCCCAAAGAAGCTTCAGATGAAAATGCCATCAGGCGCGGGCGGCCTCGCTCTGCCAGGGTGTAATCTTTGCCAACTGCTCCGTCATCGCATCTTTTGCCGTTTCCATGTCGAAATGCGCCTGCCCGCGCAGCCAATAGCCCTCGGCCAGACCGAAAAACCGGCACAGGCGCAGGTCGGTGTCCACCGTGATGGCGCGGCGACCCGCCACGATTTCGCCGATGCGCTGCGCCGGAACGCCAATTTCCCTGGCAAGCCGGTAATTGCTGATGCCCATCGGGACAAGAAATTCTTCCCGAAGAATTTCGCCGGGATGTATGGGCTTAAATTTCCGTGTCATGGATTTTCTCCGTCAGTGGTAATCGACGATCTCGACGTCTTCCGCGTCCGCGCCCACCCAGACGAAGCACACGCGCCATTGGTCGTTGACGCGGATACTCCACGGGCCAACCGGTCGCCGGAGAGTTTTTCCAGACGATTTCCAGGCGGAATGGAGAGATCGGAAAGCGCTCCGGCCATGTGCGGTTGTTCCAGTTTGCGCCGCGCCGCGGCCTGAATGTTGGCGAACCTTGCGACGCGCCGCCGCTCGAACAGGGCCTGTGTGTCGGAACAGCGGAAGGATCGAATCGACATGGAGCAATAATAACGCGATACATTATTAACGTTAAGCGTGATTACCGCTTTACACGCCTGTATCGAGCCGATGGATTACGTGGAAATCCGGATGGCGCATGATCCTTCGGAGTGCGCGGGACTGAATAAGCAAGCGCCGATCGTCATGCGAGGTTTTGTGACCTTTTGTGAGACGCGTGGAGACGATGCAAGGAGACAAGCCCGTTCGAATGGTGACCCTTGCCGGGAACGATTATGGAAAAATCCTCGAGATTTTGCGGATTTACTATTTATACAATAGCGTCATTGGCGACATGGTTTTCGGGCCCTTCAAGTTTTTTTTCCCGCGGTGCGAACGAGGTATTGAAAGAAATCGTCGAGAAGGTAATCAACGAGTATATCTCGGCGCTTGTTCTGGGAAAGGACGGCTTCAACCGGCTCAGAATCCCAGAGAAGATGGAAGCTGTTTCCGATGTGGAGGGAATGGTTAACCCGTATGTTTTCAATTCGATGTCCTTGTCGAGGGATGACCGGGGCATTTACGATCGAGCAAAACAACAGTGACACACGGCATCATTTGGGGCGATTTACGCGACGAACCCAGGTCGTATCGAAGAGCAAAGAAAGGGTGAATTTGACAATTCGTTTGTGGTGTTCGCTTGCAAAACCGGAAATTTTTGCAGCCTGACAGGAAAAATTTGTTTATATCTATAAGTAACACTCTCTGAAATCGCTTGTAAAAAAGATAATTATCTATATCATTGAGGTCAGCAGAAAATCAGCGACAGGCCTTCGTGTCTGTCGGTCTGACGTGTTTTGGACGGTATCTTCCCTCCCAAAACGGTCGCTTGAAACCAGAGTTGGTTTTACGATGGACTTCACTTGGAACCCGGAAAAACGGCTCGTCAATCTGAAGAAGCACGAGTTGGATTTCATGGACGCGGAAGAAGTATTTTCCGGTCACACGCTCGTCTATCCCGATCATCGATTCGCGTATGCGGAAGAGCGTTTCATTACGGTCGGGCTGTTGGATAATACGGCGGTGGTGATTGCCCATACGGAAACCCATGACGAAATCCATATCATTTCCATGCGAAAAGCCCAACGCCATGAACGAAAAAAATTCTTTGCCAGCCTCGAACAATGATCTTGACGAAGTTCCTCCCCTGACCGAAGAGTTTTTCGCCCACGCGAGACATCGCGTCGGCCTGAAACCCGTGGGGAAGAAACAGAAGATCAACCTTGCGCTTGACCCCGATGTGGTGGCCTGGTACAAGGCGCAAGCGGGCGGACGCGGCTACCAGACGTTGATGAATGCCGCCCTGCGTGAAGCGATGCGCGCTCGCGCGCTCGTCGACGTCGTGCGCGAAACCATCCGGCAGGAATTGAAGTCCGCCTGATGAAGAGATTGATGATAAATGGAAAAATTTGAAATCACATTTTGTGATTTCAAATGAGGGTGGTTTTCCGAATTATCGCCACGCGAATTTCCGCTTTTCAGAGTAGTGGCTTTTGCTCCGACATTTTTTCCTCCCGCTTTGCTTTCCTGAAGTTCAGGCCGCCTCGCGAGAGATCGGGGTAAAGTGGACCTTCCTTACCTTCCAGCAGGCCTCCGACGGTTAAAATTTGCAAACGCGGAAAGCCGCCGGGAGATGTCGGGGACTTGTAAAACCCGGCTTTCGCCGCTTCGCCACGCATGGCCTGGGCAGGCGGCGCGAGCGTCACGAAGAGGCCGATTTCCGCTTTTTCGCGTTCCAGCACGCCCATAAGATCGCGCACCATCGACACGCCGACATGACCTCCCCCCTTGACGGAAACCACGATTTTCCTGTGCGCCTTCAGCTCGTCCTGAAAATAGACAAGCCCGTCGATGCCGCCATCCGCACCCTTCTTTTTGCCCTGGAAGGGCTGTGCATTGACCAGCGAACATGCCCACCACTGGAACTGGTATTTGTCACGCTCCGCCAGATCGCGCGCGCCGTCGATGTCCTTGGGCGTACCGTGAACGTCGAAATGGGTGCCGGGAAAAGCGTCTGCATCCGCCTTTCCCCGATGTGGCCCAGGCGTTCCGTGCCACCGGTAAGGGATGGAAAACCCGTATGAACGCGGCGCTCGCCGACTGGCTGAAAACGCATTCGCCCCTGGATATTGGGAACTGAATGTCAAGGCTTATCCATGAGTATTCACCGCGCGGAAATCGAACACAGGGATCTTTCCGATATGACTGACGGGACGGCGCCGCGCGTCCGCTTACGCATCCCGGCAAAGTCCCGCGGGAAGAATTCCTGAAACCCATGGGTATCACGCAATACCGCCTGGCCAAGGCCATCAATGTGTCGCCTCGGCGTATCAACGTGATCGCGCATGGCAAGCGTGGGATTTCCATCAACACCGCGCTAAAGATTGGCGCATTTCTTTGGCGCGGACGCGCAAAGCTGGATCAACCCGCAAACCGCTTATGACCGCGACAGGCGGAAACCGCGATGCGGGATACGCTGGCCCGCATCCGCCATTTTCAGCCGGAGGAATTGCGCTCGGCGCAAGACGGCCTATTGACGTCCCGCCATTTAGAATTATGATCGACTGAATCGTCAACAAAAAAGGCCAGCGCCAAAGGACCTGTTTTTCCGCGAAAAATTAACTTGAGTCTTTGATTTATAAGGATTGGCAGGATGGCGCTGTTTTTGATTCTTTAAGCGGAACTACTTGTCAGACCTCTCTGCAGTCAGCGCG
>JAIRZC010000266.1 GCA_031267455.1 Accumulibacter sp.
GCTTTCGCATCGGGAAAAGACGTCTGGTTAAACGAATTGAGATAGAGCTTCAACGACTTCGATTCGATCAGGTTCGGCGTCCAAGCCGGAACACGGAAGCGTCCGAGCGCGACGGCGGGTTTGCCCTTTGGATCGAGCCAGGAAAGCTCGTAGGCGCTCCAAACGTCTTCGCCGACGAAAGGGAGCGACGCGCCCAACCCAATTTCGCGGCGATGGATTTCGCGGGGAATCGGAAACAGTAATTCCGGAGCGTATCGATCCGCGATGCGCGAAGGCTTCCCCAGCGGCGAGTCGAAGTCGGTTTGCATAGCGTCGGATTATAGGCGGAAAAAACCGGAAATCGTGGATAGATGCGCTTTTCGGGTCTCGTTGCCGAAAGTGGCGACAATGCGCCTCGACGCGGCGCGCGATCGGGATTTTCTCGCGTTCTGGTAGAATATCGGGTTGGTTGCGAGAGTGGCGGAACTGGTAGACGCACTGGATTTAGGTTCCAGCGCCGCAAGGCGTGGGGGTTCGAGTCCCTTCTCTCGCACCACGCCGGCAAACCGGCGGCGAAACGATCGGCGGCACGAACAATACAAACACTCAAGGATTTTCAATGGAAGAGACGAAACTCACGGAAGACAACGAAGCGGCGCAGGCCGGGGTCGCGCAGGCGCCGAGCGCCCTCGAACGCCATCTCGATCTTGCGCTTTCCGCCGCCGATCTGGAAAAGGAAGTTGGCCTGCGCTTAAAGCGCATCGGAAAAACATTGAAAGTGGACGGATTCCGGCCGGGGAAAGCGCCGGAAAAAATCGTGCGCCAGCAACGCGGCGAGCAAACGCGCTACGAAGTCTTGAATGAAATGCTCGAAAAAGCTTTCAGCGGAGCCGTTCTGGCTCAAAATCTGCGCGTCGCGGGGTATCCGAAAATCTCAGAAAAGGAAGGGACTGAAAACCCGGAGAATCTTGAGTTTTCCGCCGTTTTTGAAATTTTCCCCGACATCAAACCTGGCGATCTGACGGATATTGAAATCAAACGCCCCGTACTGGAGATCGGACAGGCGGAAGTCGATAAAACGCTGGAAATCCTGCGCAGGCAGCGCACTCGCTATGACATTGTCGACCGATCGGTCGAAATGGGCGACCAGGTGAAACTCGACTTTTCCGGCAAGAAAAACGGCGCTCCCTTCCCCGGCGGAGATTCGAAAGACGCGGTTTTCATCGTCGGCGAAGGCTCGATGCTGCCCGAGTTCGAAAAAGCGATCATCGGGTTGAAAGCGGGAGAAACGCGTTCTTCCGAAGTAACTTTCCCGGAAAAATATTTTGCGAAAGAACTCGAGGGGCAGACGGTCACTTTCGACATCGACCTCAAGGAAGTCCGTCAGCCCGTTCTGCCTGATCTCGACGACGACTTCGCAAAAGCGCTCGGGATCGGCGACGGCGATATCGGCAAAATGCGCGCCGAGATTGAGGCCAACCTGAAGCGCGAAGTCAAGAAGCGTTTACAGGAAAGAGTCAAGGAACAAGTCATGGACGCGATTCTCAAGGTGACACCGATCGATATCCCGAATTCGTTGGTCGAAATGGAGGCGCATGACTTGATGCGCTCGGCGATCGAGGATCTGGAGCGGCGCGGCGGCGTCCAGGCCAAGGATATTCCGATCCGGCCCGAATGGTTTGCCGACAAGGCAAAACGCCGGGTTGGCCTTGGCCTGATCCTCTCCGAGATCATCAAGAGCAACGACCTGAAAGCCACTCCGGCACAGGTAAGAGCGGTCGTCGACGAGATGGCGCAGGGCTACGAAAAGCCTGAGGAGGTCGTCCACTGGTACTACGCGGAACAAAAACGCCTTTCCGACATCGAGGCGACCGTCGTCGAGGGCAATGTCGTTACGTGGGCACTGGACAATGCCAAAGTCGTCGATGAATCCGTCGATTTCGACGAACTGATGGGGCAGAAATCACGACCCTTCGCCGCGCCGGGAATGCCACGTGGAGAAACGCAATGACTTTCGACCATCTTCCCCTGCCGGTTTCCGAAAGGCCCGAACCCCAGGCGCTCGGCCTCGTTCCGATGGTCGTCGAGCAGAGCGGTCGCGGCGAACGCGCCTACGACATCTATTCACGCCTCTTGAAAGAGCGCGTCATTTTCCTGGTCGGGCCGGTCAACGACGCGACAGCGAATCTCGTCGTCGCCCAGCTTCTTTTCCTCGAAGCCGAGAATCCGGACAAGGATATTCAGTTTTACATCAATTCTCCGGGAGGCTCGATAACGGCCGGACTGTCGATCTACGATACGATGCAATTCATCAAGCCCGATGTATCGACGCTTTGCATGGGACAGGCCGCATCGATGGGCGCTTTCCTGTTGTGCGCCGGCGCCAGCGGAAAACGCTTCGCGCTGCCGAATTCGCGCATGATGATCCATCAGCCGATTGGCGGCTTCCAGGGGCAGGCCTCTGATATCGCGATCCATGCGAAAGAAATCCTTTCGCTACGCGCGAAAATCAACGAAATCATGGCACGTCATTCAGGCCAGCCGATTGAGCGCATCGAAAAGGACACGGACAGAGACAATTTCCTTTCGGCGCAAGAGGCTGTGGAATACGGCCTGATCGACAAGGTACTGGCCCAGCGTGACACGAAATGATCCCATTCCATTTCTGGGTCGCCGACAATTCAGGAGCGTAATCATGAACGAAACCCTGTACGTTTCGGTTGGGATATCATTGGGCGATCGAAGTTGAGGCAAATTGAATGAGCGACAA
>JAIRZC010000270.1 GCA_031267455.1 Accumulibacter sp.
CCGCGCGCTTCGTCAAACCATGCATTTTTCACTGCGGTACGCAGAAAAAATACCGCCAGGTCGGCTCCCGCCAACCAGTATTCGACTTGTGCCTGCAGGCGTCTGCAAGCATCTTCGTCGCAACCCGACAATCCGTAGAGCGGCAATGTAGCCTCGTACCAGCAACGGGCCTTCATATTGTCCATATCGAACCCGAAAGCCCAGAGCCGCGAATCCGGCGGCGATGTCCTGTAGGAAAGAACCCGTGCGCGTTGAATGCTCCTGCTCTTGGAGTTCACGCCCAAAACCCACGGCAACCAATGACGGTAACCGACCCCTCCCGGTTGTGGATGCACCGGCAACCACTCGCCCTGGCTTTCATAGTAAGGCGAAAAAGGATGCTGCCACGCCCCTTTGTAATTCAGCCCGTGCGGATGGGTAAAGAAGCGGCTGATCAGGCCCGGCGATGGACGTCCGCACAAATCGCAGTCGCCCGGCGCAAGGTTTTCCATATCGAGACGAACACGGCGGGGTGTCGCCCAGAAGACATGGAACGGATTCACCTGAATGGGGGCTATCTGACCACTTTCGGTCTGGATGCCGCCGATATCCGCAAGCCAGGGAAAGATGAAGCGTGGTTCCTTTTTATCGGGATCGCCCGCCGTTCCAAGAAATTTGTCGCGCTCGCAGATGTTGAGCCATAAATCGCGCCACAAGCACGTCGAGTGCTGCGATACCAGCAGTGTCGTCAGCGGCCCGCCGCCCCGCAGTCCCGTCCGGATTCCAGCCCCGCCGGCGGGCGCGTTGGTTTGCAGACAAAAGAGCGCCAATGCCGCGCAATGGGGACACACGCCTTTTATCCGGTTCCGCTTGATGAACAAATCGACATTGTTCTTCTGGGTCTTTTCACCAGGAGCTTCGATCAGCAGGGCAGCAACATTGTTTTCCGTCCCCGTATCGGCGCGCAGGCTGTAATCCTGCATGAAGCGGGCGCTGTCACCATCGAGGCGGAAATATTCCCGATAGGGCCGGAACCACTGCTCAAGCGTTTCGGCATCTGGAGGCGATTCCAGCATCCTCTTCCAGCCGATCGGGGAATTCATGGGCGTCGTCGTTTGGAGAAGACCGATGGTAAACTGCGCCAGCGCGCCGTTGAAGTCCGCCCTGTCGGCATCGAAGGCCAACACGTCAGGGTCGGAGATCTGTAGCGGGGAAATCCATATCCGGCCTTGATGGCGGTGAAGGACGGGCATCCAGGGATGGTCAATCAGGAACACATTTTTTCTCCAATGAAATAAGCCACGCCCCCGCCAATTACCGCGACGGCTGCCTTACGATCCATTTTTCAATAAAGACTTACGTAGCGCCACCTGCTCACGCGCGCTCATGAACAGGGTGTGAATCTTTTGCTCGAATACCCGCTTTTCGGGAAAGGCGGCCCAATATTCAGCCACCATGATCCCGTCCTTGTCCAGTTTCAAGAGTTCGATCTGTTCATAGCTCTTTTCGGCACAGAGAATCAGCCCGATAGGGGCGTTTTCGCCTTTCTGCCGTTCATAACGGTCGAGCCAGGCAAGGTAAAGCTCCATCTGCCCTTTGTGTTCCGCCTCGAATTTTCCAAGCTTTAATTCAACCGCCACAAGCCGTTTCAACCCCCGATGGTAGAAAAGGAGGTCGAGATAGAAATCCTCGCCGTCGACGATCATACGCTTTTGCCGGTCGACGAACGCGAAACCTTTGCCGAGTTCCAAAATGAAGCTTTCCAGTTCGCGCAGGATCGCGGCTTCGAGATCAGTTTCCAGATAACCGTCTTGAAGGCCCAGCATGTCCAGCAGGTAGGGGTCTTTGAAAGTACCCAGCGGAATGGCGGAGGCGCTTGTTAGTTGCGCGTTAGCGATTTCCTTGCGCTCGAAGGCTTTGCGGGCGATGATCTGGCGCAATGCCCGCTTGCCGAGCTGAGCGGCGGCCGCTTCCTTCAGGTAAAAAATCCGCGCTTCCTGCACTTTCAAGGGCAACACCTCAATGATGTGCGACCAGCTCAATTGTGTCGCCAACGGCGACACAATCTCAAAATCAGGAAACTGCTCGGAAAACTGCATCATGCGGCACAAATTGCGCGCTTCGAAGCTGCGTCCGTAACGGACCGACAATTGTGTTGCCAGTGACGACACAATCTGCCCACCGTATTCCGCGCGCAAACTCTTCAGCACCTCTTGCCGGATGCGCCGACCCACATGCCAGTACAGTCGGACCAGCGCGCTACTAGCCGTTTGCGCCACGTGCGAACGCGCCTGCTCAATCAGGCCACAACAGTTCGGACAGCAGGTAATCGGCTTGTATAACCGCCAGTTTCGCTCTTTCGTCACGCTCCGTCTTCGTCATCAATATCCTCCCCGGTTGATTCTGCTTCATCATCGTTCAGCATGGCGAGGTCGTCATCGCCCGCCTCGTCATCCGGGTCGAGCCAGCCAGCGATAAATATTATATACTAGCTGCTGATAAGTATATAGGTTGTAGTTCTTCATTATGATGAAGATGAACCGTATATCGGTTGAAAAAATGATGCAAACGCGCGATGTTCCCCGCCTGAGCGGGGCTGGCGGCAGGCGATTCATTCGCCTGCCGTATTTACTACCATCAACCCGATCATCGGGTCATAGCGCCATTGAACCGGCTTTTCTGCCGTTCTCCCCCGGCCCTCCGGTTTGTCGGACCAGCCCTGCCAGACACCATCCGTCTTTTCCAGCATCAGCGGTACCGACCACTGCCCTTGGCCCGGCAGGCTTTCCAACAGGTCGTGCCAAGCCCGTCTCTGTTCTGGATCGGTCGGCTCGATTCCACTCGAAATCAAGCGTCCCGGGACGGACAAGGTGCTGTAGGCCAATGCATGGCGAGCATTTTTGCGGGACTTCCGCGACCATGGGCGCAAGCACCCCGCTTCCCAACAGACCAGAATCACCTGCACGCTTTTCTCGCCCGTGCGCGTCGGTGCTTTTGCTTCTCCCCACCAGTCGAAGCCTCCGTGCGTATAGCCGCCCCCCAACGAGAGTGTGTTCATCTGGGCCATACTGGCATCGGCATATTCCCGTCCTTCCATCCGCCTGGCATTTTCCTGAAATGCGTTTGGTAAAGTCACATCATCGCCGAACACCGCTTCAATCAGGTCGCGCGCATCGCACGGCATGGTCATTTTTTCTTGTTGCATGGCGCTGGCCGACAGCCACATCTTGCCGTGATCCTCATAGACCGCCGCCGTGCCGGGAAGTTTTGCACGGAGCCAATCCGCTTCCGGCGCTTCCGTCCAGGCGGGCCCGTAAATATATAATCGGGCTTCACCGCGCCGATCCGCGCCCTGTTCTCTCAATGGATTGCCTTCCTCGTCCCGGCAATGGCGCAGCAAACGGCCCGCGCGCTGGATCAGACGATCGATCGGCGCGAGGTCGCTGATGACCAGATCCCAGTCCGCGTCCAGGCTTTGTTCGACGACTTGGGTGGCGATCACCAGTTTGCCACGCCGCTTTTCGGCGTTGCTTTCTTTGCCGAAGCATTCCAGGATGCGGGCTTCGATGGTCAGTCGGTCTTGCAGCGCAAAACGGGAGTGGAAGAGAATCAGATGCTCGTCATCGAGCCTGTCGCGGAATTTCTTCCACGCCGAGAACGCATCTCCGATGGTATTGCGCATCCAGCATACACACCGCCCGGCATCCAGGGCTTGATCGATGACCTGCAGGACATCGGCTTCATCGCTCAGATAGCAAAGATACACGCCGCGCGAGACATCTTTTCGTGTGTCGAGCGGCGTTTCTTCCAGCACCGCCGGCGCGTCGCTACGCCAGACAGTCACCAAGGGGTAAGCTTCTTCCGCCAGAGGCGGCGCATCTTGCCCGCATCCGTGTGCAAAGGCGCGCAGAAGGGACTGCTTCATCCGGCGTGCCAGGGTTGCGGAGAGCAGGATGGCGCTGCCACCCGATCTGGCATGAAACTCAAGCAATACTTCCAGCACCTTTTGCATGTATGCGTCGCAGGCATGAACCTCGTCGACGATCAGCACTTTCCCCAGCAGACCCAGAAGCCGCAGCGACTGATGGCGGCTGTAGAGCACGGCGAGCAATGCCTGATCCAGCGTTCCCACACCGGCGGCGGACAGCAGGGCGCGTTTGTTGTGATCGGCCAGCCAGGCCGTGCAGCGCGCCGTGGCGCTGCTGTCATGCTGCCGGTAATCCGGAGAGCAAGGTCCCGCCGGCACTACGGACGCAGCGCAGTCTTCCACCAATGCGCGGTGGCTGTGCGCGAGCGCGAGGCTGGCATCGCTGCTGAAAAGGCGCATATAAACTTGGGCGATGCGCCCATACATGGCATTGGCGGTCGCCATGGTGGGAAGCCCTATGAAAAACCCGTTTGCCGCTTCCGCCACAATCAGGCGATGCGCCAGCATGACAGCGGCCTCCGTCTTGCCCGCGCCTGTTACGTCCTCCAGCATGAACAACTGCGGATGAGCGGAAACTTCGGCCTCGCAAGCCCACCGCTGTAATGGCGAAGGCGTCGCAATACCCGGAAACAACTGCCCGAACGCCTGCTCTTCGCGTTCGCCACGGGTCAGTGCGCCGCTTGCCGAGAGCGCCGCACGGGCGCATCGCCGGGCAATGCTCCAATACTCCTGCAAGGACATCCGGGTATCGCGGTAAGGAAAAAAATCCTGGTTGGACCCCAGCCAGTCCGCCAGTACGGTCAGGCCCGCGATCCACCAGGAAATCTGGCGGCTTCGCTGGATAAAAATTTCCGCATCGAGAAAATTGGGAAAATTGGCGACCTCTGACCGCGACAAGAACAGCCCACGCAATTCGCGCGCGAAATCCCAGGCGGCCTTCGCATCATCTCTGTGAAAATAGCTTTGCCAGCTTCCGTTCAATAAAGAAGATTCCGGCGGAAGCCCATGGTGCCCCATGACGGCCTGCGTCCATGCATCGAGCAATTCGCTTGAAAGGAAATCACTGGCATCGCCGAACCATCGCTCCGAGGCGATTTCCCCTTCCAGTTTCTGTTTCCAGAGCCACCATCCCAATGTGTCGTGGCGCTTGTCGTATATTTTGTGGGTTTCATGTTCATTACCCCACAGGTTTTGCACCAAATCCGGACGCTGCCCCTGAAAAGCCTGAGCGAATTTCCCCAGGTCGTGTAGCGAAAGCCAGAATGCCAGCCAGTCCTGGAATATTGCCCTATCTACAGATGGAAAATACGAGGTCAGCAAGCTGCCGAACGCTTTCGATCGAGCCAGATATTCGTAACCAACCGCCGCCACATCGAGGCAGTGGTAAACCAGAAAATGGCAATTCGTATCGTCGTCGTGCGTTTTTTTATCCGCCTTTCCCCAGTAAGACCAGTAACCAAGTTGCTCCGCCATCATTTTTGTCTCCTGCAATCGGGATCAAGCAATATCTTGTCATCGATTTCAATGTAAAAACCTTCGAGCCGACAGACCCGGCAAGGGGAATGGCACAGCTTTGAGGTAAAAGCGGCTTTCACCGTCGCCGACGATATACTGAAAGGATGCTGCAGGAAAGCACAGGATTGCAAGTCCATTCATCTGCAACACGCGCACCATGAAGGATTGCTGCACGTGCCCGACATCGAATCCCCAAGGAAACTCTGGCGAGGCAAGGTCTTTTGTTTCATGTCTCCGCTTATTGACGACGTTTATGATAACAGCATTGTACCGGAGCGCGATTTGTTCAGAGGTTCCCTTGCGCTCATTCGCTTCTCAGCCGCAGATTTCGGAAAACGACGGACTGATCGGGCGGGAACCCCGGTGAGGCGCCGGCGCGCAAACCGGCGGTCAGGCCGAAATGGACGGAATTCATTTCGGGATCGGGTATCTCGCGGCAGAGACGGATCGTCGGGGGATCGGTGACGCGATTCATCGACATGACAATGTCGCTGCAATCGGCGCAATCGGACCAAACGGCGATTTGCGCGTGATTTCTCCCCGGCGATGCGTGGGAGGCTGGAGTGCAGGAAGCGCATGTTGAATCGCATCCGGTGAAGATTTCGATGCGCTGGTTATGACGCGAAGGCTCGGGGGTTTCCTCAAAGGCGTTCGCTGGGGTGTGCCGACAGCCGGAGAGGCTTCCGTTGCAGGCATTGCTCAATGTTCCGGCGGCATGGCCGAGGTCTCCGTCGGAAAGGATTGCCGTATGATTTTCCTGCGGGTCGCTGTGTGTTTCATCGTGGTGGATGTCGGTCTCGACGAGGATGGATTGGGCGCCCGGTCCCGTCTTGATCGCACCGAGCGCGGCGTTTTCTCCGCAAATCGTCGGAACGCCCGTGTCGCCCTTTACAATCTGGAAAGTGAAGCCGTAGCCGCGATCCGGGACCGGGTTGCCGAGCGCGAACTCGTCCGGGTAACCGAAACGGAATTCATAATATGCGCGCAAGATACTTCCCGCAAACGGAATCGGATCGGAATTCCAGAAGCAACCGCCTTTCATTCCGGCGCCCGCCGCGATCGAAACCGTCGTCGCGCCGAAGTTCTCAGCCGTTGCGATCGTGATGGGTGCGTCGCCCGCGAAAGAAAAGGCGGCGATTTTATCGAAGGAAGCCGAAGCCTTGGCCTGCCCGTTGATGCATCGCGCGATGTCGGCGCCTGAGTCGTCGGGGTCGTATTCGGACAGAGCGGTGTAATTCTCGTTCAACGGGAAAAGAACAGCGTTGCTTCCTTCGAGGTACATTTCGGGGTCGTTTTTATCATTTACGGTCGCGCGGCTTTGGGGTGTCAAGGGGGCGGCGGTTCGCTGTACCCGCTCGCCACTGAAAAGGAGCAAGGCGCGGCAGCTCGCAGGGCTTTTGTTGAGGATGAAACTCCCCGATGGGCCGCCCGCGTAAAGCAGGTTGTCGCGCCACGCGTCGAGGAAAGCGGCTTTCCGGGGGGAAAGGGTTCCTCGGTAAACGTCAATAAATGCGCCGATTCCTTTGTCTCCGGTCGATGCGGCGGGCAGAGAAACGGGCGGCAGGGCATTCAGGTAATTCGAAAGATCGTTCATCATCGCGTCGATCTCGACCTTGAAGTCGCTTCGCCGTTTGATGCGATCAAAAATGTCCTTGGTCGTAATCCAGAGGGCGCGGTCGTTGTTTTTTTCAGCGTCTGGATCGAGCGCCGCGCTGGCGCTTCTCGCGTCGGCGATCGTCAGCGTCGTGATGTCCGTCTCGAATGCACCAAAGCCCTCAAGGTAATTCGACGAAGCGAAGCTGCCGCAAATATTTTCTCCAGAACGAGTCTGGGAAGCCAGCGTCGTATGCGGCGCAAGGATCACGGCCAGCGGGCGATCGTGCGCGGCCGATTTGTCGGTATCGGTCTCGGCGGGCGCGCCTCCGGCGAGCGCGCTTCCGACGACATCCCGAACGACGAACTGTCCCGGCGTATCCCAGTTCATGCCGTGAGGTTTCGGGTCGGCGTCCTTCGCGACGCCGGAAACCGCGTACCAGAGGCATTCGAGCGTGCCGTCGCGTATGATCGGAAGGCCGAGCGTTTTCCAGGGGAGACGCCCGAAAGTCGATTTGCCCGGTGCGCCGCACTTGTCGCTCTCCCCGTTGGAAAGGCCGTCATCGTCCGTATCGGGACAGGGAAGATAATAGCCGAAGTCTTGGTCCGGATTAAGATCACGGTAGGTGATCGCGAAACCGATCAACGCTTCCCTGGCCTGAAAAAGCGCCTCGGAAGTCGTCGCAATGCGCAAGACCTCGCGCGACGACGAACCGGCGAAGGCGAAAAATCCTCCGATCGCGCCCAGTACCAGGACGAGGACAAAAATCAGGAGCGCCGACCCGTCTTGTGTGTTTCGGGGAAATCCCGGGGTTCGTCGAATATCGATCAAGAGTCTGTCGGGCGGGGGAGGTCGAAGCGACAGGAAGGCAAGAGAAGCTTTCACGGATTTTAAGCGAATAACCGCGCTATCCACGTTGAAAAGCCAAGGAATAATAAGCCGTTTTCCACTTTTCGCGGCCGGTTGGGTCAAGTTCGACAGGCTCCTAGGTTCCGCCGGGCTTTGAACGCGTAAGCGTTCCTTCCTTCAACAGGTCGCTCGATTCGCCCGTTTCCCTAATGATCGTGTCGCCCACCCTGGCGTCGGCAGGAGGCGCGCCATCGGGCAGAATTTTTATCCGCGCGGGGTCTTCCATACGGATCGACGCTTCGATCTGCGTTACGTCGTGCGGCTGACCGTTGATCCAGACGGTTCGCTTTCCGCCACTTCGGACGACGACGCCGTCGATGGTCAGCGTCGGCGTATCCGGAACCTCTTCTTGCGTATCCGGTGTCTTGAATTGCCTCTGGCGGTCGAGTGCCTGTCGGTATTCCGGGGTGAAAAAAAGCCGTCCCAGCGTGCCCGAGGCTTCTTCCTGCGCATCGGCAGGCGGCGAAACTCCAGCGACCAGGCAGACGATGGACGCGAAGGTGGTGATTGAATGGCGATTCATCGAAACCTCGTTCAATTGCGTTTTCCAGTCTCATCGGCCCGCGTTTTGCGCAATGTGACCCAATCGATCCGGCAATCCGCGAGGAGGCGCGCGGCCGATTTTCCGATGTCGTCCACGCGCGTCAGGCGCGATACGTTGCAGCTCCTGACTTCGATCAGCGCTGGCGCGCGCTGGCGCAGCTGATCGATCAGACGCGTCAAATCTTCCTCGTGCAGGAGACGAACGCGCATTTTCATCGAACTTGCGACAAAAGAGAATTCGTCATTTGGCGCGATCGAGAGCGCGCGCTGCGGATCGATTTCATACTCGAAGTCAATCAGGCGCTCTTTTTCACGAATGGCGTCGATCAATTCGATCCATTCGAGGCGCTTCACCTCGCTGAGGATTCCCCGTGCCTCGATCCGGGCGTAAATCGCCGCTTTTTCCTTGATTTCGTTTTCCTCGTTGCGTACCTGTCGGAGTTTCCGGTCGAATTCGTCGCGTTCGACGCGCGCCGCCCCGCGCGTTCGCCTTGCGGTATCGGACGATCTCATCGCCAGATACACGCCCAAACCGCCGAGCGCGGTCAGCGTGACTGAAACGAGCAGTGCTGCGCGCAATCGCGGAAGATCGTTTTTCGTGAATTTCACGTTCCGATTTTCCGAAGGAACTGGACGACGAAAGAACGCGGCTGGTTCTCTCCGAGCGTCGTATCGTTGCCTTTCAGGGCTTTTTCGGGTTCGACGTCAAAGGGGCGTTTCAAGACTTCGACTCGCATATCAGGGATCTGGCGGCCCGCTTCGACGAAACGGTCGAACATTGCCAGCATCTGGCGGGGGCTGGCTTGGGGGCCAAGCCGTATCGTTCCGAGGACGAGAGCGGATTCACTGTCATCTGGAACGCGGATCATGTTTGCGAAAGCCTTCTCGCTGGTCGTATTTGAATCGGCGCTGCCGATTTTCCAGTGAATCGCGTCAATCTCGATGGACGGCGCGTGTTGGAGCGCGCGACTGATTTCGGTATATAAACCCTCGGGCGAGAGGCTTTTTTTCTCGAGATCGACGTACTGCCCGATGACAGTGCGCAGGGTATCGTGATCAATGGGCATCGGAGGAAAAGTCTTGGCGATCGCCTCATAGCGCTCCCGGAAAATCCGCGCCTCCGCCTTGAGGGCGTCGGCTTGGCCGAGGAGCGTATAGCGATCGTACAGGAGCGAGCCCGCAAACGCGAGGCAAGCCATGAGAAGCGTCGAGCCGACTCCGTAGAGCGCCATTTTCGTCAGATCGAGATGGTAGTTATGCCGCAGGTCGTCACCAGCGAACTGGATGGCAGGCGGCGAAACGGCCATCAGTCCGAGAAATATCCATTCGGCGTGAAATTCCGGTACCGAACGCGTCAAGCCGGCTTTTCGGGAACATTGGTCGATGTCGAGGAATTTGAAGCGAATCATGCCCGTATCGGCGCAAAAATCCCGAATCGTATCGAAGTGTTTTTCGCGTGAAACGATGTACGCGGCGATGGGTTGCCGGGAGGAGCCGGCTTGCCGCTGATTATCAAGATATTGTTGGAGTTTGATCGCTTCTACGGAGATCGTTCGCGCGATGCCCGAAACCTGGTCGTCCTTGATCGCGGCGAGGCGGCTGAAGCGCAATTCCCCTTTTTCGAGGTAAATTTGCCGGAGCGACCCGCCCTGTATCGTAAGCAGGAGGCAGAATTCGTCCTTGATCCCGTTTTTTTTCAGCAGCGATTCCGCAAGCAGCGGGGGTGAATAGACGCCCGACAGCATGATTCCCGCAGTAGTGAAAGCATTGAACCAGGGCGCGAAAAAATCGTTGTTGGTCAGCGCAAGGAGCAGGACGCGCTCGTCCTTGCGTTGCGTTTTGAGATAGCCGAGCGACTGCGAAGCCGTCAAATGAGTGGAAAAAAACGATTGTCCGAGTCTCCGGGCGATGACGGCCTCGCGGTCGGCGCCCTGGAGAAAAGGAATCGTCTCGATGTGGATGCCTTCTTCGGCGACATCGGCCAGAAGCGAAAAAACGCTGTCCGAATGTTTGCCGAGATAGTCTCCGAATTCGCGCAGGCCGTCTTCTGTCGGCGGGAAGTCGCCCTCGCCGACCAAGTCGCCTGAACGCCAGATAAAGGCGCTCATTCGGAAGGCGGTAAGGTAGAGTAAACGGCGCGGCTTCATTCCCGGTCACACTCCGATCTTTGTGATGATGTCGTAGACGGGCCCGAGTATGGAGAGCATGATCCATCCCAAAAGGACACCCAGCACGACGGTCGGCAAAAGTTTGATGACTTCCTGCATCTTCTCGACCGATTCCTTCACGTCGCGATTATAAAAGTAATTGACGTTCATCAGCGATGTGTCGAGCGATCCGGTGTTTTCCCCGACGCGCAGCATGCGGATCACGAGAGGCGGAAAAAGGTCGACGCTCTGAAAGGATGTCGTCACGTTCTGCCCCTCGCCGATCATCTGCTCGACGCGCTCGAGACCGGAACGGACCGATTCGTTGCCGACGATACCCTGCGTGATCCGGATCGATTCGATGATCGGGATCCCCGAGGCGTAAAGGATGGCGAAAGTGTTCGCAAAACGCGAAAGGATGATCTTGCGCAGGATGGCGCCGGTCAGCGGAATTTTCAGTTTGATCGAATCGAAACGCGCGCGCGCCAAGGGGTTGACCTCGATCAACAGCTTCAAGAGAAAGACGAGCATGATCGGCAGGAGAAGGACGATATACCAGTAGGCGACGAGCGCATCGGAAACGAAGAAAAGGATTTTCGTCTGTGTCTCGATGGGTTGCCCCATGTTTCCGATGAAGAGTTTGAGCTTGGGTACGAGGTAGGCCATCAGGAAAAAAGTGACTCCCAGAACGATGACGCTGACAAAAGCCGGATACATGAGCAGTTTTTTCACATGCGAGGCAACCTCGTCTTCCCATTTGAGCGTCTCGGTCATGCGCAGCAAGACTTCCGGAAGCTTGCCCATCGTCTCTCCCGCGCCGATGAGACTCACGAAGACCTTGTCGAAGATTTTCGGATGTTTTTCCATCGCCTCCGAAAGCTTTTGGCCGCCTTCGATCGATTCGATCAGGCTGGCGATGATTTCGCGGAAGCGCGGATTTTCGACGCTGTCCCGCAGGTCGGTAAGCCCCTCGAGAATCGGGACGCCGGCGCGTATCAGGAGTTCGAGATGGAAACAAAAATGGATGAGTTCCCGGCGCGGAACCGAACCACCGAAAAGAACGTGGTCGCTGACGGGCTTTCCGTTGATGAGATCGAGTTCCATGCGCTTGAGGCGCATCTCGAGGTCGACGAGGTTGAGCGCGTCGATGCGACCGGCAACGATACGCCCCGTGGAGTCAACGGCCCGGTACGTAAATAGGGCCATGGCCTCACATCCGGTCGGTCAGGTCGATTACGCGGCCCAGTTCTTCAAGCGAGGTTGTCCCGTCAAGCACACGCCGCATTCCGTCGTCGGCGAGAGAAACGAACGCGTCGGCGTTGGCCGCCCGGAGTATCTCCCGCGCCGTGCTGCGATGCGCGATCAGTTCATCGATGTCGGCGTTGACGCGCAGAATTTCCATGATCGCCATTCGCCCATGGTAGCCTTGAAAGTCGCAACGCTCGCAGCCGCAGGGACGGAAGATGACGGGGAGCGGGCCGGAGGATTCGATGTTGAGCAGGCGCGCTTCGCGCGCCTGCGCCTGATACGGCGTTTTGCAGTGCGGGCAGAGACAACGGATCAGGCGCTGGGCGATGATGCCGATGACGTTCCCCGCGAGAATGTCGGGAAGAACGCCGATATCGAGCAGACGGGGAATCGCGCCGATCGCTGAATTCGTATGCAGCGTCGAAAAAACCTGGTGGCCTGTCATGGCGGCGCGTACCGCCATCTCGGCGGTTTCGGCGTCGCGGATTTCGCCGACGAGGATGATGTCCGGGTCCTGACGCATCATCGAGCGGATACCGTTTGCAAAGTCGAGCTTCGCCGCTTCGGAAACCGATGTCTGCCGGATCAGCGTGATCGGATATTCGACCGGGTCTTCCAGGGTCATGATGTTCACGGTCTCGGAATTGAGATCGTTCAAAATCGAATACAGCGTCGTCGTTTTCCCGCTTCCCGTCGGCCCGGTCAGGAGAACGATGCCTTCGGGGCGGGCGATGATCAGCTTGAGCAACTCGAGCTGCTTGTCCGTCAGGCCAAGCCCTTCGAGGGGAACGAGCCCCTTCTGGCGGTCGAGAATGCGAAGGACGATGTTTTCGCCGTGGATCGTCGGCTGGGCGGAGACGCGGAAATCGATTTGCCGTCCCCGCATGTTGAGCGTAATGCGCCCGTCCTGCGGCGAACGTGTCTCGGCGATGTTCATGTTGCTCATGACCTTGAGTCGGACGGCCATTGCGGGCCAATAGGACTGGTGGAGCGAACGAATCTGCCGGAGGATGCCGTCGATGCGGTAGCGGATGCGCAGAAAGCCGATTTCGGGTTCGAAGTGAATATCGGACGCGCCGCGCTTGACTGCGTCGGTCAGGATCGAGTCGATCAGGCGAACGACGGGCTGGCTGTATTCATTGGCAAGCGTCTGCAAGCCGCGAAAATCGATTTCTCCCGTTTCGATCTCGTTCAAGATTCCGTCTATCGAAAGCTCGTAGCCGTAAGCCTGATCGATTGCATGGTCGATTTCGGTTTCGCCGGAGAGCATGAGCTCGATTTCAACCGGAACGGTGTTCAGTGTGCGTATCTTGTCGAAAGCGACGATGTCGTTGATGTCCGAAACGGCAAGCGTCAGGCGGTACGTGGGTTCTTCGTAGCTCAACGGCAGCAGGTGGTGGCGTTTCGCGAGTTCGAAGGGAACAAGCGAGAGCGCCGCCGGATCGATGATGACTGCGGAAAGATCGACGCTCTTTTTTCCGAGGTTCTCGGAGAGCGCATCGCGTAGCGTGGCCTCCGAAACGAATCCGAGCGAAACGAGGAGCTTTCCGATCGGAAGATTTTGCTTGGTCTGTTCGAGTAGGGCGATGCGGAGCTGGTCTTCGCTCAAAATCCCCTTGGAAATCAGTATCTGCCCGAGCCGCCGATGTGGTAGCATCGCCTTGGCTGCAAGGGTGTCGGCACTGGGAGAAAGATTCATGGCGCCAGGGCCGGGGCGCGAACACCGGAATGGGAAGTTAGCTCAAGTACCCGGTTTTTCGCCTGGTTTTCGTCGAAAGCGAATGCGCGCGAGTTTCCGAGAGCGCCGCGCAGGGCCGTTTCGTAGTACCGTACCGCCAGATTCGTTTGGTTCAAATGATCGAGGCTGACAGCGAGATTGAACGCGTAGTCGGCGTTTCCGGGATCGATGGCATAGGCGTTGAAATACGCTTGCTGGGCTTCGCTCCAGCGGTTTTGCTTCGCGTAAAGATTCCCCATCGCAAATAAAAGAGCCGGGGAACCCGGCTGAGCGGAAAGCGCGCTTTTAAGCCTGCTTTCGGAGAGTGCTGGGTCGGGGAGGCCGCGTTCGTTGATCAGGCCTGCCAGCGCCGTCGGATCCTTGGGGTCGATTTCGATCGCCCTCCGATAATACGCGTAGGCATGTTCGCGCTGCCCGGATTTTCCGGCGATCGTGGCCAGCCCAAGGAGGGCGTCGATATTTTCCGGATCGGAGCGCAATACCGCCTCGTAATGCGGCAGTGCCTCGCCGGGCCGACCTGCCTGCAAAAGATCGTAGGCTTTTTCGAGCTTCGGATCGACGCCGGACCTGTCTCTGCTCAAACGGATTGGGCTTTCAGCGGCGCGGGCCGCCGAAAGTCTTGACGTCGGCGCGGAGAGTCCTCCGGATTCGACCGGGCTTGCCGCGGAAAAGATCGGGCGCGAAGCCGTCGGAGGGTGAACGGGCAAAGAAGGCAAAGGCTCGGAAGCCGCGCTGGCTACCGCAGGGGGCGGAGAGACCTGCGAAACATTAGGCGCAACGGAGGGCAAAGGCGCTTGCGTTGCGGGTAGGAGATTCGCCTGCGCCAAGGGCGGCGCTGAGGGAACGACCGTCTGCGATACGGGAGGAAGGGGCATCGGCCTTGGCGCGCTCGAAACGAGCGGGCGCGTCAGCGAATTTCCAGTGATCAGCTTGTATTGGCGCCAAAAATGAAAGACAGCGACGGACGCCATGACGAGCAGAACCGCGAGCGTGATCCAGAAGGCAAGGCTCGGCCCGCGCGTCTTTTTTGCTGCGAAAAGCCTGCGCGCCAGCGCGCGCTCGGACGCGGTTTCATCGTGCGCGCGCTTCGGTGGCTCCGCAAGGCCGGCCGCGAGAGAAAGATCGTCGTCGGGCAGGCCGGAAAGCACGGTGGGGCCTGCGCCGGCCGGCTGGGACGAAAGCGGTTCGAGTTCGAGCGAAGGCACCTCATGCGAAGGCTCGTCGCCGACCGTCTGATTCTGGGATTCCTCGGCGCGCTTGAGCGCTTCCATGAGCAGGCTCATGGGGCACTTTTTCCTTCCAGATGACCGAAGATATCAAGGCCTCCCGGATGGTTCGGCGATTTGCGGAAAAAATCGCCGTCTGGAAGATGGTCGCGCAAGTGTTCGAAGTCGCCATTGATACTTGCGTCTTTGATGACGATAGGGCGAAGAAAGATCACGAGCTCGGTTTTTGCCGCCGTATCGTCGCGCTGCTTGAAAAGTTCGCCGAAAACCGGAATGTTTGAAACGACGGGAACCGCGTTGTCGAGATTTTCGATACGATCCTCGATGAGGCCTCCCATGACGGCGATGTTCCCGTTGTCGATGCGGATGACGGATTCCATTTCGCGGGTTCGGACAACCGGAACGCTGCTGACGATCGGCGGAATGTTGCAGCTGCTGACGCCGAAACCGCAGGGATTCGCCAGTGTCGGATTCGGGTCCGTGACATACGAAACGATGCTCGAAATGCTGGGGCGGATGTTTAGTATGACAGAATCGTTTTCCGATATCTGCGGCGTGACGTTCATGACAAAGCCGACGGGAACCGATTGGAGCGTCGTCGTAAAGGTCGTCGTCGTCGTATTCGTATTCGCCGTCGTATCGGCCCTCAGGGTGAAGTAGACGTTGTTGTCGACGACTTTCATGACGGCAGTCTGGTTGTTCATGACCGAAAGTTTTGGACTCGACAGGACTTTCACGGTACCGAAACCCTCGAGTAGTCTGACCGCCGCCTGGAAGTTTCCCCCGCTCGAATTCGGGTTGTTATATTGCAATTCCATGAGGCTGTCGGTCGGCGACGTGATTCCCACCGCCCGCTGCGCGAGCGTGAATCCAGCACCGCCCAGGGGCAGACGGCTCCAGTCGATCCCTTGCTGGTAATTGCTCGAAAGCCTGACTTCGGCGACGGTCGCCTCGATCAGCACCTGGCGTTGCGCGCTCCGAATGACCTGACTCAGGAATTCCTGGATTTTCTCATGCTGGCGTGAAGTTGCGCGCACGGTCAGAATACCGGATTCCGGATGCGCGATGACCGAGGCCGCCTCGCGGAAGGTTACGCGGCGGGTGGTTTGGGAAGACGCCGCTGAAGGGGTTTGTTGCGCCAGCACCGCGAGTACCGTGTTGACCGGCGTAATTTGCTGTTCTCCGATGGCTTCGTTTCCCCCTTCGGGAAGGATCTTGTCGGTTTCGCGCAGTATGTCGCGTATGTTTTGCGTGATCGTTTCCCAAAAAAGGTTTTGCGACCTGTTTTCGATGCGCGTGATCGAGTTGTTCGCGGCCGCGCCGCCTGCCATGCCGACTGCCGAGGCGCTGCCGGTTCCCCCCGCTCCAGGGGTACCCGAAGCGACTTGGGTCGTCACGGCGACTGTACCGGTTACGGAGCGGTTCATGTTGACGTAATCGACCTTGTAAGTGCGCAAAAAAGGCGTATCCGGCATGACGACAAGGTTGGCGCCTTCAAGCTCGAAACGCATGTCGACCTGGTGACTGATGCGCGTAAATATCTGCTGGAGTGTCTGGCTGATCGCATTGACCGTCACGTATCCCGAAATGCCGGGATGAATGTCGATGTTCAGGTTCGCGTCACGCGCGATTGCGAAAAGAAGGTCGTCGACCTTGATGTTGTGGACGACGACGCTGTAAGTTTCGGTTTTTTTCGAAGCGCGGGGCTTCGGGAGCGCGACCGTCTGTTGGACGGGCTGTGGGATCGCGCCTTCGGAATGGACAATGTTCTCGGCTTGGATATGCGAGCGCGAAAGCTCCTTTATCGTGGGAGGCGCGCATGCGACAAGAAAAACGGAGAGCGCCAGCGAGACGCCGATTTTTTTCAACGGGCATGGCGTTGTCAAGTAAGCCAAAGAAGCTCCATCTTTCCAGATAAACGATCGAACATCATATCACAGGGGATGTTTTCCCGATATGTCGACCCGATGGGCGAAATGGCGTTCGCAAGAACGCCCCGATCCGTCTGGACGCCGTGCGCGGAATTGGCGCCAAACCCTAGCTGCGCATCGTCCACAACGCGGCAAGTTGTTGTCGCCGGATCATCGCAACTTGGTAACGCTGCGAACGTAGGACTGCTTGAGCGGATATGCCCGTACCAGCCTTTCGCGGTCAGCTCGCGCGCTTTCGAACGAGGGGTAATCACCGTAAATGACCCCATAACGTTCTCTACCGCTCAGAGCGGAGCGATAGACGCGGATGTGTTGCGGATCCAGGTATTTGGTTTGCTCAAGAAAAGCTTCGACGCCTCGACGGTTGCTTGCGGCCGTACTGAAAAGCTGAATGAAGAAATGTGATTCCGGAGCGGATTCAAGCCACCGCGCGGTTGCGACAACGCGTTCGTCGATCGTCGGAAAATTCTGCGCGATGGGAAGCGTCGGCGCAGCCGCCGCGGCAGGAACCGCCGGCGCGCTTCCCGATTGTGTCGGCAGGGGCATGGCCATTGCCTCGTTCGAAAACGAGGGAGGCGACAGAGGCGCGGGATGGGTAGCGGATCGCGCATTTTCGGCGATCGCTGAAAAAACCGGCTTCGTCTCTTCGCGCGTCCTGAAATAGGCAAGGGAGATGATCAGAATGAGGAGCGCCGCGGCGAGCGAACCGGCGAACCATTTTTCGGAGAGCGACGGATGGTTCATTGGATTGAACTGCGCATCTTCGACTGCGGCCTTGATCTGCCGCGTGTCTATCATGTGCTTGTTTTCAGAGAAAGCCGAGAGTAGCGCTTTGTCGGCAAGTATGTTGATCCGCCGCGTCAGGCCTTCGGAAACACGGGCAATGAGCCGGACCGCGGCGGGTGTGAAGATATCGGGGCCGCGATAACCGGCGCGGCGGAGGCGGAACATCAGATATTCGCCAATGTCGTCGCGGTGAAGCGGGATCAGCGCAAAATTGTGCGTGATGCGTTCCTTGAGCGGTCGCATGCCGGATTCGAGAAGGCGCTCGTCGAGCTCGGGCTGTCCGAACAGGACGATGTGCAGGAGTTTGTGCCGCTTCGATTCAAGATTCGAGAGCAGCCGGATTTCTTCGAGCGTTTCCTGCGGCATCGCGTGCGCTTCGTCGACCATGATGACGACAAGCCGACCTTCGGCGTAATAGTCGATCAAGCGTTTCTGGATGGCCATCAAAAGGCGGCGGGTACGCTTTTCAGGAACTGTCACCTCGAGTTCTTCGGCGATCGTATCAAGGATTTCTTCGCGTGAAAGCGATGGATTGGCAAAATAGATCGTTTTGACCGATTCCGGCAGCGTCTCCAGAAGCATCCGACAGAGCATCGTTTTTCCGCTGCCGACCTCTCCGCTGACCTTGACGATTCCTTCGTCATGCGTCGTCGCGTAGATCAGCGCTTCCAGAGTTGCTTTTCGCTTGGCGCCCGGGAAAAAGAATTCGGTGTGCGGTGTAATACGGAAAGGCGCTTCGCGCAGGCCAAAATGCTCAAGATACATCGAGGCTTCCATCGCGGACGGGAAATGCGGGCATTATACCCAGAAACCGTTCTCGAACAGGTTCGTGAGAAGCGCGTCGCTAAGTGTGTGTGGTAAGGCTCGCGCGCAAAAATTCGATTCTGGGATTTATCTACGAAGGAACAGACGATGACGTCTCACCCTGGATTATCCAAAGAAGGTACGCCGCATGGCGCGATTGTGGCGGTTTTGGAGTTTAGGAAATCTGGCTGCGCAAGTGGTCGGTGATTTCGTGCTCGATCATCGTTTCGTCGTCGGCCGAAATCCCCAGGAAGGGGCGCGCGGGAATCGTGACGTTGCGACTCCGCCCCGCGCGAGTCGTGCCGAACTGGTGCACGGCCATCCCGATCGGGTCGCCACCGGATTTGATCGTCTCCGAAAGATAGTTCGTCCCGACGAGGAGCGTATCGCCCTGCCTCTGGTAATTGAACGATCGGGAAAAAGCCCCGGTATCGACCAAGGGCTTCTTCCCCATGAGCGCGCCGGTTCGCCCGGATCGGACGCGCCCCCGGTTCGCGCCCTCGGAATAGGTGTCCGATCGGGAAACCATTTTCAGGTAGGTCGCCGGGGCGTTAGGCTGCCAGTGACTCCCGTCCGGCGCGGTGCTCGTGACGAAGCGCGCCCTCGTTGATTCGACCAACTCCTGGCCGATCTTCTTCAAGGTCGTTTCCATCCCTCCCGGCATCGCGGCGTCCGAGAGCCTCTTTAACGCGGCCTGGACGTTGGCGCTATTGACATCGATGGTGATGGGCATGTCAGATCAGGATGTCGTTTTTCGTGCCGCCGTTTTCGTCGTAGATGTCCGGCCAAAGCTCGTGCTCGATTTGATGGCCTTCTTTCGTGTCGAGGGGCCGGTTCCGTTCTACGGCCCTGCGCAGTGCGGGGATCAGCACCTCATCCGGAATATCAAACCCTCCCCGAGTAAAGGGCAGGAAGGATTCGAATTTTTCCGTATAGGCGGCGACAGCCTCACTACGTTTTCCCGAGATCATTTCAGCCATCCTAAAAAGGCCCGGTTCGTTTCGGGCAACATGCGTTCAACAATCCACCGCCAAAATAATCCATTTTCGCCGTGGATGTCAAACAAATTCGCAAAAACTTCCGTTCCGGCACGAGAAGGTTTTTTTCCGTAATAGGCGTTGTCGTGTCCAAAACCACTTTTATAAATCCCGCAGACCTTGTTCCGCGTCACGCTGCCAAAAAGGTCGGACAGGTCGCCCAGCAGGCCCTTATCGAAGGTCGCTTCCCATTCTTGCCTATTTTTGATTCCCCCCGTCAAGGCATCCATCAGTTCTTGCGCGTCGTCGTTCTCAAAGGCAACGACGATCCGGCGGTAACGATCCGCCTTGCCAACCCCTTGCAGGAGCATGGGAAATTCGGCGTGTTTTTCGACGTCGATCTGGGTCTGCGCGTAGGCCAGGCCCGCTTTTTTGTACCGATCCGCCAGCCAGACGTCTTTGTCGGGCGCGGCGAGGAATTCGGCGTGTGACGTTTGATACGCCGCGTCCAGCAGGGAGCGGCGCTTGAGATTGCTCCGGGTCTTTCCGTGCGCGCCGGCGGTAACCAGCGCGCGGGAATCCTTTTTCATCGCGGCGACAAAATCAACATCCTCGCTGGCATAGCCCCGGTTGTTTTGTTTTCCGACCGTAGTGTCGACGTGATGCCCGTATTCATGCCGCCAGGTGCTTTGACCATACAAGGTCTTTTCGGAGTACCCGTCCATCTCGATGTACGTGTTGGGGCGACAGTACGCGCTCGTCTTTGGGGTTTTCAACACCACCTTCGGATCGCCGACTTTGGCGATCGTCCGCCGGATATTTTCCGGCGCGTTGAAAAACGCGGCATCGTGCCATTGCCCCGCGGGGGTTTGCGGATTCCACGGCTGTGCCACCGCCACGAAGGATTGCGCCAGCGGCGCGGAAAGTTTCGCGGCCTTGTCGTTGATGAGTTTTTGGAGTTCGCCCGCAACGGAAGCCCCCGGCGCGTAGGCCCAGCCCTTGTCGATGCCGGGCGGCAGGCCGGTTTTCAGATTGGGTGTATCCCAGCCCGCCGGCGGTTCGGTGGCTGCGCCGCTCGGGGGTTCGGCAACGGCTTTGACGTAACATCGGCACAGCCAGCCATTGGGCGGGCAGTGCGTCTTGTAGAACGGGTGATCGTGCCGGAGTGTCAGCCTCTGATCGCCCCACTGCTTGTGCAGCGGGCGCGGGTGGAGTACCGAGTCGTTGTGGATGTATTGCCAGTAGGGGTAGGCTTCCAGGAAGGCCGGGTCGGTCAGTTGCGCGTAGCGCCCCGCCGCCTGACTGGTGATGAGATTCGTTTCGAAGATGATCCGCGTTCGCCAGGCGACGCCCCGCTTCGTTCCCTCTCCCGTCCAGCCTGTCCAGCCGCGGCGCGCGACGATCTCGTTAA
>JAIRZC010000202.1 GCA_031267455.1 Accumulibacter sp.
GTGGATGTCGTGACGGCTCGGATCCTTCTGCTTAGCTTCAAGCAGGACTTCCTCGGCCTGCGCATCGCGGTTGAACGTCATATACATGTCGGCTTCCGCAATGACGTCGACCTCCTCGGTGTCGATACTTCCGGGGTTCGCCTGACTGAAGTCGCTCATCCCGGATTTTGACTGCGGGCTGCGCGAAGTATCGACACTCTCCCCCCCCATGTCCTGGAAGACCGACTGCGATCCCAGATCCTCCGTATCATCGGACATCGTCATGATACTGTCGAGGGAGATTTCTTCTTCTTTCCTTTTTCGATACCAGCGAAGAAAAAAGTATGCACCGCCTCCAAGCAGTGCGAGAGTGCCAAGACCGCCCACGATCAAAAGCCAGTTTCCAAACAAAACGTCGATGATTCCAGGTTCCTCGGGCGGCGGAGGTGGAATGACGGGGCGCGGTCTTTGCGGCGCGGGCCTTTGCGGTTGCGTGGCGGCGGGCGGCGAGGGCGGCGCGACCTGCGGCGACGCCTGCGCCTGAGGCGCGGGTTGAGCGGCTTGGGCCGGTTGTTCCGGTTGGGCAGGGGACGCCGACGGCGTTGGTGCGGATTGAGCCGGCAGCTGGGGTGGTTTCGAGAGACGCTGTTGCAACTCAGCCAGCGACTGATCTTTCATCGTGATCAATTTTTGCAGGTTCGCCACGCTGTTTTCCAGCGCCTGGATGCGTTCGTTGGCCTCGCTGATCGCTTTGTCGCGCACGATCCGGTCTTCCTCTCTCGGCCGGCCACCCGATCGGGTACGCGAAACTCTGACCCGGTCCTTGCGTTCAATGGCAGGAGCCGCCGCATCCTCAACTTTGGCCGTAATTCTTCCGACAGCGCCCTGTCTGCTCTGGCCTTCCTGCGCAGGCATCTGCGCGGCGGCCGAAGCCAGTCGGCTCTGGTAGGCGTTCCAATTGGACGACTGCACAACGAAAACCCGCTTGGCCTCTCTCGAAGAAACCTTTCCTATGTCCTCGCGTTCCGGGACGGTCAGAATCCTTCCGCTCTTCAGGCGGTTCATATTCCTTCCATCGAAGGCGTCGCGGTTGGCCCGGAACAAACCGACGAGCACCTGATCGAGCGATACGCCTTCGGGTCGAACGCTCCGGGCGATACTATAAAGCGTGTCGCCTTCCTTGACTTGGACCGTCCTCGCGCCCGACGAGGCGGAAGATGCAGATGATGAGGCGGGCGGACGGATATCGTCGACTGCCGCCCCCCTGCCCAGCGCGCGCACGCGCGTATCGTCGCCTATCCTTGATGATGCATCTGCATCGGAAGAAGACGACGCCAGTTGTACCGGCGCGGACGCGCGGGGGATATTGGCAACCTGCGTGGCGGAAGATTCGCTCTTCTTCTCCATGACTTCCTGCGGATCGAGCAGGAAAGTATATTCACGTACGAGACGGCCGCTCGGCCAGCTGAGCTCGAGCAGCATATCGATGAAAGGATCGTTGACTGGCGACTTCGTGCTGAGCTTGATGATGGGTTGTCCATTCGAACGCTTGCCCACCTCGAATTCGATTTTAGACAATATCAGCGCATAATCCAGGCCCATCTGCCTGAAAGCGTCTTCCTGCGCGATCTGCGCGCTCATGTTTACGAGTTCTTCGCGCGTCGCCATGATCTCGACTTCAGCGCGCAAGGGCTGGCCGAGCATCGAAAACACCGTGATCTTCCCAAAACCGGCCGCATGCGCCTTTTGCGATATCACACCGGGCAAAATCAAAAAGAATGCGAGAAACGCTGCGGAGAAAAACAAGCGGACAGCCGCACGGGAGCGACGGAATGCGCGCGCCTTATGCCCCAAGCTCATGTTTTCTTTCGCATCGTCATTCATAAATTTTTTCACAGCGCCACCTTGGGACAACATTATCAGGAATTATCAGAGTAACATCATGAAGTTATACGCGCAAGCTAAACCTGCTTATTATGAGATCGGTGTAATAATTTCACAAAAAAGCACAATTTACGTCCGAAATTTTCTTCCGCGCGTGACGAAAGTCACATAAATCAGTGGAATTTATCGAGCAGGATACGTAGCATCCTGCGCAGGGGTTCCGCCGCGCCCCACAGCAATTGGTCTCCGACGGTGAAAACACCGAGGAACTCTGGACCCATCGCCAGTTTCCTTACGCGCCCGACGGGAACGGTCAGGCGGCCCGTTACCGCGGAGGGAGTCAACTCACGCTCACTGGCTTCGCGCGTATTGGGTACGACCTTCACCCAGGAATTGGCATTCGAGATGAGGCGGGAGATTTCGTTGATCGGCAGGTCTTTCTTCAATTTCATCGTCAAACCCTGCGAATGGCAACGCATCGCGCCGATCCTGACGCAAAAACCATCGACAGGAATGCTTCCCGCTTCGCCGACAGGCGCAAGGCCAAGGATTTTGTTGCACTCCGCGCCGCCCTTCCATTCTTCCCGCGACTGACCGTTTTCCATCGAAACATCAATCCAGGGAATCAGGCTCCCCGCGAGCGCCGCGCCACGAAAATTCTTCGTCGGAAAATCCGGCGCCCGCATCCTTTGAACAACCTTGCGGTCAATGTCGAGAATCGCCGAGGCCGGATCGGCCAGTTCCGGCTGAGCCGCTTCACACAACGCGCCCATCTGAAGCAGCAATTCACGCATGTTCTGCGCGCCCGCGCCCGACGCGGCCTGATAAGTCATGACCGAAACCCACTCGACGAGGCCGCTTTTGAAAAGCCCGCCCAAACCCATCAGCATCAGGGAGACCGTACAATTTCCCCCGATCCAGTTCCTGTTGCCCTTTTCAAGGCCGCTTTCGATGAGATCCCGATTCACCGGGTCGAGGACGATGATCGAATCGTCGGCCATGCGCAACGCCGATGCGGCGTCGATCCAATGTCCTTTCCAGCCCGAGGCGCGCAGGCGCGGAAAAATATCCTTTGTATAATCACCGCCCTGGCAAGTCACAATGGCGTCCATTGCCGCGAGCGCGTCAGTCGACATCGCGTCGCGCAAAAGCCCCCTATCCTTCCCGCCAACAGCGGGCGCGGCAATACCAGGCGCCGATGTCGAGAAAAAAACGGGATCGATGAGATCGAAATCGCCTTCCTCGCGCATTCTTTGCAGAAGCACCGATCCCACCATGCCGCGCCAACCGACCAGACCGACTCTCATTCTCATTTGCTCCGTCAAGCCGGACTTCGATCCGTCTCATTCACTTGGATTCTCACCGAGCGTCGAGCGCTGCAATCACCGCATCGCCCATGGCTCGCGTGCCAATTTTCTTCGTCCCGGGGCGGTAAATGTCCGCAGTCCGGAAGCCTTGGGCAAGCACCTTCCTGACGGCGTTTTCGATGCGCTCGGCGTCGGCCTGCATCGAGAAAGTATAGCGCAGCAGCATCGCCGCCGAGAGAATCGTCGCGAGAGGATTGGCGAGGTCGCGTCCGGCGAGGTCGGGCGCCGATCCGTGCGAAGGTTCATAAAGACCCTTGCCGCTCTCATCCAGTGACGCCGAAGGCAGCATCCCGATCGAACCGGTCAGCATCGACGCCTCGTCCGAAAGGATGTCACCAAACATATTGCCCGTCACGATCACATCGAACTGTTTCGGTTCCCTGACCAGCTGCATCGCCGCGTTATCTACGAGCATGTGCGTAAGCATGACATCAGGATAATTTCCTGAAAGTTCGGTCATCACGTCCCGCCAAAGCTGCGTCGTTTCAAGGACATTCATCTTGTCGACAGAGCAAAGCTTCCTGCCGCGCCTGCGCGCCGCGTCGAAGGCCACACGCCCGATCCGGACGATTTCGGCCTCGCTGTAGTGCATCGTGTTGAAACCGAAGCGCTGGCGTTTCCCGTCGATCTCACGCGTCTCGATCCCCCGCGGCTGGCCGAAATAAATGTCTCCAGTCAGTTCGCGTACGATCAGGATGTCGAGACCGGCAACGACCTCGGGCTTCAGGGTCGAACTGTCCGCAAGCTCCGGATACAGGAGCGCGGGACGCAGATTGGCGAAGAGGCCAAGATCCTTGCGAATCGCGAGCAGGCCGGTTTCAGGGCGCAGATCGCGCGGTTTCGAATCCCATCGCGGCCCCCCGACCGCGCCAAGCAACACCGCGTCAGCTTTTCTCGCCAAAACGCGTGTCGGTTCCGGATACGGCGATCCGAACGCGTCGACGGCGCAGCCGCCGAGCAAGGCATCCTCGGTCTCGAGGCTGGGATGAACGGCTTTCAACACACGGACAGCCTGGGCCATAATCTCCGGACCGATTCCGTCTCCCGGCAATACACAGATTTTCATGATGGGTCGCTTTCGAATGAGTTCAGGCAAAAAGCCAGGGTTGCTTTTCCCTGCGCGCGTTTTCAAATTCTCGAATTTCATCGGCATGACGCAGCGTCAGGCCGATGTCGTCCCATCCGTTGAGAAGGCATTCCTTGCGGAAAGGGTCGACGTCAAAGGCAATCACCTCGCCTCCGGGTTGCGTCAGTATCTGTCTCGACAGGTCGACAGTCAGCCGAAAGCCGGGGATTTTATCGACCCGGAAAAACAGCGCGTCGATCTCGTCGGCGGAAAGCGATATCGGCAAAAGACCGTTTTTGAAGCAATTATTGAAAAAGATGTCGGCAAAGCTCTCGGCAAGGACAACCCGAAAACCATAATCGCGCAAGGCCCACGGCGCGTGCTCGCGCGAACTGCCGCAACCGAAATTTTCGCGCGAAAGAAGAATGCTCGCGCCTGCGTAGCGCGTCTGGTTCAAGACGAAATCAGCGTTGCGCGGACGACTCGAGCAATCCATTCCCGGCTCGCCGGCATCCAGATAGCGCCAGCGATCGAAGAGGTAGGGACCGAAACCCGAACGCCGGATCGACTTGAGAAATTGCATCGGAATGATCGCATCCGTATCGACATTGGCCCGGTCGAGGGGCGCCACAAGACCTTCAAAACGAACGAATTTTTCCATATTCTTCCTCATCGGCGGCAAAGGCCGCCGTATCCTCACTGCGCGCGGGGCCTCGAACGAAGCCCGCCGTTTCAGAGCAGTTCACGAACATCGGTGAAGCGACCGCATATCGCCGCCGCCGCCGCCATTGCCGGGCTGACCAGATGTGTGCGACCGCCCGCGCCCTGCCGGCCTTCGAAATTTCGGTTCGATGTCGATGCGCTGCGCTCACCGGCCTCCAGCTTGTCCGCATTCATCGCCAGGCACATTGAGCAGCCTGGCTCGCGCCATTCGAATCCCGCATCGACGAAAATTCCGCTCAAGCCTTCTTCCTCGGCTTGGCGCTTGACGAGACCCGAACCTGGAACGACCATCGCGAGCTTCACGCCGGAGGCTACCCTGCGTCCCTTGACGACTTCCGCGGCCACGCGCAAATCCTCGATCCGCGAGTTGGTGCATGAGCCAATGAAAACCTTGTCGACCGAAATCGACGTGATCGGCGCGCCCGCTTCAACACCCATGTAACGCAAGGCGCGTTTCATGCTTTCGCGCTTGACCGGGTCGATTTCTTTCTCCGGATCGGGGATGTCGGCGTCGACAGGAACGACCATTTCGGGCGATGTCCCCCAAGTTACCTGCGGAAGGATTTCCTCCGCGCGAAAATCGACGACGCGGTCGAAATACGCTCCCTCATCACTGAAAAGGCCGCGCCACCAGGCGGCGGCACAATCCCAGGAGTCTTTTCCCGGCGCGAGCGGGCGCGCCTTCAAATAATCGAGCGTAATCTCATCCACGGCGACGAGGCCCATCCGCGCGCCTGCCTCGATCGCCATATTACACAGAGTCATGCGCCCGTCCATCGACATCGAACGAATCGTGCTCCCGGAAAACTCGATCGCGTGCCCGGTACCGCCCGCCGTGCCGAGGCGCCCAATGATCGCGAGCGCGAAGTCTTTCGCCGAAACGCCTTTCCCGAAATTTCCTTCAACGCAAACTTGCATCGTCTTCGATTTCTTTTGCAGGAGGCATTGCGTCGCCAGAACGTGTTCGACCTCGGATGTTCCAACACCGAAAGCCATACACGCGAATGCGCCGTGCGTACTCGTATGCGAATCGCCGCAGACGACCGTCATCCCCGGCAGTACCGCGCCGTTTTCCGGCCCAATCACGTGAATGATTCCCTGGCGCGCGTCCTTGAACGGGAAATAAGCGCGCGCCCCCGCCTCGGCGATGTTCGCGTCGAGCGTTGCCACCTGAAGCGCCGAGACCGGATCCTTTATCCCTCGCTCCCAGTGCGTCGTCGGTGTATTGTGGTCAACCGTCGCGACGATCGACGAAGCGCGCCAAGGCTTGCGTCCAGCGAGCTTGAGTCCTTCAAAAGCCTGCGGACTCGTCACTTCATGGAGCAGGTGGCGGTCGATATAGAGGAGCGCCGTCCCATCGCCCTCCTCGCGGACGACATGATCGCGCCAGAGCTTTTCGTAGAGATTGAGCGGCATGAGTATCTATCCCGAAAAACGATTGATCCGTTCATTTCAAACCCCCTCCGTCATCAGACGGCGCGGCACTTGGAGAGTCGATCCCTTTCCAAATCGCTCACATCGCCTTTTTTCCCTGCGATACGAAAAGCGCCCCTGACACGCCAAGCCCAAAGCCAGCGCGGGCGTTTTTGAAAAAGAACCTCACCACTGCCGCACCCCGGCACCCCCTTGAAAGAGGAAGCCTCAACTGGAGTTGGTTTTCGATGAAAAATACCGTGGATTGACCATTATCGCATGGCCAACCCACGATGTCAGTAAAAATCGAAGCGGGC
>JAIRZC010000039.1 GCA_031267455.1 Accumulibacter sp.
CTTTCCCGATCCGAATGAATCTTTTTGAGGAAAAGAGAAAAGTTTTTTTTCAAGAAAAACCGTTTTCCCCGTCAACGAAAAGGAAAACGCCTCACGCAATAACAACAGCCTCCCCGGAGAGAGGCCTTATCTCCGGAGAGGTCGTGTTGTCCAAACGAGCGAACCCGCCTTTATTGAACGAAAGAAACGATTGATTACGAGCGTTTTGCCCGATTTACGGAACCATATTTCCGGCCGCTTTGTAGATGGCGTACCACTCTTGGCGGGTCATGGGAACGTCCGACCCTTTGCCGGCGGCAATCAGGCGTTCGGGCTTGGTGGTGCCCAGAATGGTTTGAATATTAGCCGGATGGCGGGAAATCCAAGCCACGGTCGAGGCGGTGACGTCGAGGCCGTACTGTTCACCGTACTTGTTCAGGGCGGCGATCAAGTCTGCGCAGGCCGGATTTTGGAAGAAGGGGCCTTCAAAAAACCCTTTCTGGAAAGGCGACCAAGCTTGAATCGTGAGGTCGTTCAGGCGGCAGTAGTCCAGGATATGGCCGGTACGGTCGACGGCTTGATCGATCAGCATGTTGACGGCGAGTCCTTCATCGATCATCGGCGTGTGTACAACGCTGTATTGCAATTGGTTGACAACAAGGGGCAGCGAAAGATATTTCTTCAGAAGCTCGATCTGCATCGGATGAAGGTTCGAGACGCCGAAATGTTTCACCTTACCCGCATCGTGCAGTGTGACAAAGGCTTCGGCGACTTCTTCCGGTTCCATCAGGGCGTCGGGGCGATGGAGCAGCAGGAGGTCGAGATAGTCGGTTTGCAGGCGTTGCAATATTCCGTCGACCGATTCGAGGATGTGCTCTTTCGAGGCGTCGTAATAGCTTTTCCTGCTGCGGATGCCGCATTTGCTTTGGATGATCATCTGTTCCCTCAACCGGCTGTTCATCCCGATGGCTTGCGAGAAAAGGGTTTCGCAACGGCCATTACCGTAGATGTCGGCGTGGTCGAAGAAGTTGATTCCCTGTTCGAGGGCGGTTTTTACCAAGCGATCAATTTCCGGCAGCGAGAGATCGTAGATCCGCATACACCCCAAAATGATGTTCGGGGCGACGAGGCCGGTGTTGGCGATGGAAATATGTTTCATTTGTTCGTCTTTTTATGGATTAAATCGCGGATGAAAGAGGCTTTTTCGAAGTCTTCCCGCGCGATGGCTTCTTTGAGTTTGCGTTGGAGGTCTTCGATTTTCATGGATTCGAAGGAGTTGTTGTTTTTCTTTTCGACGGGAGTTTCCTCGTCCGGCCAAGTATCGTCTTCCATGAGGATACCGGCCTCATTCATAATATCTTCGTCGATAAAGATCGGGGCGTCGCAGCGAATGGCGAGCGCAATAGCATCCGAGGTACGGGCATCCATCGCGAACGTTCTTTCTTCGGTTTCGAAGATGACCTGCGAATGAAAAATGCCGTCGATGTAGGAATGGATGTAGATGTGCTTGATCCGCACATTCATGTTTTGCGCAAAAGCGATAAAAAAATCGTGCGTCAGCGGGCGGGGAGGCTGTAATTTTTCCAGATAAATGGCGATGGATTGCGCTTCGGGCGTACCGATAATAATGGGAATCCGGCGGGAACCTCCTTCTTCGGCTAAAATCAAAGCGTAGGCTCCCGTCTGTACCTGGCTGAAAGTCAATCCCAGTATTTTCAGTTGAACCATGGACTTAGTTTCTCCTTCCTCCCAAGAAAATCATCACGTAGTAGAGCAAGGTTGCCAGCGAACTTAATGCAGCCACAACGTAGGTATAGGCAGCTGCCTTGAGCGCTTTCTCAGCCGCCGTATGGTTGCGGGAACTGGTGATTCCCGCGTTATTGAGCCATTTCAGGGCGCGCACGCTGGCATCGATTTCGACCGGCAGGGTGATGAAACTAAAGAGCGTCGTGACGGCAAACAGTCCGATGCCCGCCAAAAGGATCGGCTCTCCGAACCGGACTCCGTATCCCATCAGGATCATGCCGCCGAGCAGAATCCACGTCACCCACTGCGAGGAGAAACAGACGGCCGGCACGAGCGCCGAACGCATTTTCAGCGGGGCATAGGCCTTGGCGTGTTGCAGTGCGTGACCGGTTTCGTGAGCGGCGACGGCTGCCGAAAATACGTTGGTACCGTTATAGACAGCCTCGCTCAGGCTGATGGTTTTGGTAGCCGGGTTGTAGTTGTCGGTCAGCATGCCGTTGGTGACTATGACTTTCACGTCAAATAGTCCGTTTTCGCGCAGCATTTGCTCCGCCACATCCTTGCCCGTCCTTTCGCTTTCCAGAAGGATGCGGGAATACTTTTTCTCTTTGTTCTTCAAATTGTTAGATACCAGCCAGCTAATGGCGGCGATTCCGATAAATAAGATCCAATACAGTGTCATTTGATATACATTTTAATGGTGAATAATTACTTTAGTTTTACAAACATTACGCCAAAGGGTCGATTAGTTTTTGTCTCGTAAAATGGTTTGCGCCCGATCCGGCCCCACGGAAACGATGCGGATGGGGACGCCCAGCTTTTCTTCCAAAAAGGACAGATAGCCTCGGAAGGTTTCCGGAAATGCTTCTTCGGAACGGACGTTTGACATATCGGTTTTCCAGCCGGGCAATTCCACGTAGACCGGTTTCAGGGAATCGTTCAGGTCGAACGGGAAGTCTTCGGTTAATTGGCCGTCGATTTCATAGGCCACGCATGCCCGGATGCCGTCGAAAGTATCGAGGACATCGCTTTTCATCATAATCAGATCGGTCACTCCGTCGATCATAATAGCGTAGCGAAGCGCCACGAGATCGATCCAACCGCATCTCCTCGGGCGACCGGTAACGGAGCCGTATTCGTGTCCCAGCGTCTGCATGCGGATACCCGTTTCGTCCGTCAGTTCTGTGGGGAAAGGACCGCCGCCCACCCGCGTACAGTACGCTTTGAAGATACCGTAAACCTTGCCGATTTTTGCGGGAGCCACGCCCAGACCCGTGCAAGCGCCTGCGCAAATGGTGTTTGAAGAGGTGACAAAGGGATACGATCCGAAATCAATGTCGAGCATGGTACCCTGTGCGCCTTCGGCCAGTATTTTTTTTCCTTCCCGCAGGGCATTGTTGATGAAATGGTCGCTGTCGATGCGGCGAAAGCGTTTGATGGTTTCAATGCCTTCCAGCCAGGCGGATTCCAAGTCATCAATGGAGTCGTCGCAATTCATCTGCCGGAGCAGGGTGCGGTGCCGGTCGACGGCTTCCCGGTATTTTTCGTCGAAGCGGTGATCGATGTCGCCGATGCGTAAACCGTTGCGGCCCACCTTGTCGGTATAGGCGGGGCCGATGCCTTTGCCGGTGGTCCCGATTTTTCCGAAGCCTTTCTGTTTTTCGTAGGCGGCATCCAGCAACCGGTGGGTCGGCAGGATCAGGTGGGCGCGGCTGGAGAGGTAGAGGCAATGGGTCAGATCGTGTCCCGATGCTTCGAGAGCTTCTATCTCCGCCTTGAAAAGCGCCGGGTCGATGACTACGCCATTTCCGAT
>JAIRZC010000098.1 GCA_031267455.1 Accumulibacter sp.
CCGCGCGACCCTGAAATTCACGGTCATCAAAAAGGGATCGCCGCTGATTCCAAAGACCAACAGCGACGCGCTCGTCTCACCGTTTGCCGAGACTGAAAAATACTGGATTCCGCTCGGCCTGAGTGAAGATCTCGACGAAGCGATGAAGATCGCTGTCCGTGAATCAATCGGTTTTCTTTCCAAACAGCTCGGTATCGATCGCCGGGTGATCTACGCATATCTCAGCGCGGCGGTCGATTATGAAGTCTCGCAAGTCGTCGACAAGACCAAGGGGATTCACGCGCTCGTGCCGAAAGTCGATTTTGTGGATTACCTGAACCTCGAGTTGAAGGCCGGAACGCTCACCCTGCCCGTCAGCGTGGTCGACGGCATCTTCTATGTTCCTGCGGAAAAAACCGTGAAGGCGCTCGGTTTGAAATATTCCGAGAAAAACAACGTTATTACCATCGCCGCGCCGACGGGCGTAGTCACGATGACGATTGATTCCAACCGCTATCTCGTCGGCAAGGAAAATATCCGCCTCGCGGTCGCCCCGGTAAAAACAAAAGAAGGTGTCCTGCTACCCGTCTCGCTCCTCGGCGACCTGCTTGGCGCGAGCGTTGCTTGGACGACCGAAGCGACGAAAATCGTTGGTCAGGCGCTGGTTCTCTGAGTTTTTTGCGGACGCTTCGACGTGTTCGACGCCCCGGTCCAAGATCGGGGCGATTGTTTAGCCGTCTCCCGGCAGCGTAAAATGCCTTCCAAAGAACAAGATCGTGAAAAAAGTGCCTCATGACCATCGGGTTCGTTGAAAACCACCGAAAAAAGGAATCGGGGGCGGGCGAGCCATTCGAAAGCTTCGGCCCGGTCGAGTCCGCGCGGGCGCGTCGCTTTCATCGAAGCTTTCGCGAATACTCGCCAACGCCGCTCGTTTTTTTCCCCGCGCTATCGCGCAGGCTTGGCCTTGGCGAAATCATGCTTAAAGACGAATCCACACGCTTCGGCCTCAATTCCTTCAAGGTACTGGGCGCTTCCTACGCCATCGGGCGTTTCATGGCGAAAAAGCTTGGGCGCCCGATCGAATCGCTTTCCCTTGAAATCCTGGCCTCCCCGGATGTGCGCGCCAAGATCGGAGAGACGCTCTTCGTAACCGCAACCGACGGCAATCATGGGCGCGGCGTTGCTTGGACCGTGGCCCGGTTGGGGCACAAGGCCATGGTATTCATGCCTAAGGGTTCGGCGGACATACGCGCGAACGCCATTCGGGTGATCGGCGCAAAATGCGTCGTCACGGACTTCGACTACGACGATTCCGTGCATCTGGCCGAGCGCTACGCGCGAGAAAATGGCGGCGCCCTGGTTCAGGATACTGCGTGGGAAGGCTACGAAACGATCCCTCGCTGGATCATGCAAGGCTATATGACGCTCATCGACGAAGTCTTGGAACAAATCCGGAATCGAGATAAACTGCCGCCAACACATATGTTCCTCCAAGCCGGTGTGGGATCATTCGCAGGCGCAATCCTCGGTCATTGCGTTGCCGCGCTCGGCAACGATGCGCCCAAGACACTCCTCGTCGAGCCGCGCAACGCGGCCTGCATCCACCGCTCGATGGAATGCGCCGACGGCTTTCCGCACAAGGCAGCAGACATGGCACAGACGATCATGGCCGGGTTGGCCTGTGGCGAACCTTGTTCCATCGCCTGGGGCATTCTCCGCGACTACGCGGCGGGCGCGCTGTCGTGTCCCGATTTCATCGCGGCCAACGGCATGCGTATCCTGGCTTCTCCCCTTTTCGGTGACCCGCAGGTCGTTTCGGGAGAGTCCGGCGCTGTGGGCTGTGGCGTGCTGGAATATTTGATGAGCGCCCCTGAAGGTCGAAAGATCGCTCGGCGTTTAGGCCTCGACGCGGCATCCCGAGTGTTGCTCATCAGCACGGAAGGCGACACCTCGCCGGAAATCTATCGGAAGATCGTTCATTACGGCGCATATCCTGATCCGGGTCGTGGCGTTTTCGAATGAAATGCTTCGATCTCCGAGCTTGGAAAAAAGGTCCGGAGGAGATGAAGTGTCTCCATGTCGCGCGCCCACCGAAAAGGGCAATCCCCAAGTCGGAGAGAGTTCTCGATGAGCGAAATCAATGCGCCTCGTCCCAGTTCGCTCCAGCGCCGATTTCAACGGCCAGCGGAACGCGCAGCGATGCAACCCGCGTCATCAGCGGCGCAAGCGCGTCGCGGACGCGATCGAGTTCGTTCTCGGGCGTTTCGAGCACGAGTTCATCGTGTACTTGCAAGATAAGGCGTGTTTCGAGTTCTTCGTGGTCTATCCAGTCTTGGACGGCGATCATCGCGAGCTTGATGAGATCGGCGGCCGTGCCCTGCATCGGCGCGTTGATCGCGGCGCGCTCGGCGCCCTGGCGTCGACCGACCTGAGCGGCGTGAATGTCGGGAAGCCAAAGACGACGACCGAAAACGGTTTCGACACAACCGCCCGCTCTCGCGGCGGAGCGAGTTTTTTCCATATAACGCGCAACACCGGGATAGCGCGCGAAGTAGCGTTCGATATAGGATTGCGCCGCGCCGCGATCCAGACCGATCTGCCGCGCCAGACCAAAGGCGCTCATGCCATAGATCAAGCCAAAATTGATGACCTTTGCGATGCGACGCTGTTCGGGCGCGACCTCGTTTGGCGTGATGCCGAATATTTCAGCTGCCGTCGCGCGGTGTACGTCTTCGCCTCGCGCAAAAGCTTCGAGCAGGCGGGAGTCTTCCGACAGATGCGCCATGATGCGCAATTCGATCTGTGAGTAGTCGGCGGAAACGATACGCCGCCCCGGCGGAGCAATGAAAGCGGCGCGGATGCGCCGCCCTTCGGGCGTCCTCACGGGGATGTTCTGAAGATTGGGGTCGCTGGAGGCAAGTCTTCCGGTTACGACGACAGCCTGCGCGTAACTCGTGTGCACGCGTCCGGTCGCCGGATTGATCATCTTTGGCAGTTTGTCGGTATAGGTCCCTTTGAGTTTGGCGAGTTGGCGAAATTCAAGCAAGGTTTTCGGCAGCGGGTAGTCGAGCGCGAGTTCGGAAAGGACCTCCTCATCGGTCGAAGGCGTTCCGGACGGTGTTTTCTTTTTGACTGGTAGCCCAAGCTTGCCAAAAAGGATTTCGGCAAGCTGCTTCGGAGAATTGACATTGAACGGCTTCCCCGCGATG
>JAIRZC010000121.1 GCA_031267455.1 Accumulibacter sp.
ACGTAGGCGGCCGCCTTGACGACGCCGTTTCCGGGCAGCGCCTTTTCGACGCCGACATCCCACGAAACCGCTTTTTCGGGCTTGAGGTTCGGATCCGACATCATCAGAACATTGGTACCCATCGGCCGGATATTCGCGTACAGCTCGTAGTTCGTCGGCGCGCGGAATGCCGAGCCGACCGAGCTGCGCAGAGTCAGCGTGTCCGTTACGCGATAGACCGCCGAGAGCTTGGGCGAAAACGCGTTTGCGTTGCGTTTCGGCGCTTTGAATACCCCGGTCGGAGCGATATTGCGGTAGTTGATTCCGCTCGACTCCCATTTATCGTAGCGCGCGCCGGCGTAGAGCGTCAGCGCGTCGGTCGCGAAATACTGATCCTGGAAGAAGATTGCGTTCAGCGTGCTCTCACCCTTCATTCGGTCGCGTATGCTCATATGCGAGTCCTGCGGGTCGCGCCAGTCCGATACCGAATAAATCCGGCTGTCCATTTTCGCCTTGGTTGCCGATACGCCGCCGATGAAGTAATGCTTTTCGCCGAGCTTTCTTCCCAACTGCGCCATTCCTTCGAGAATCTGGTTCGGCGAACTCGTCTGCGAACCCTGACCGCCGTCGAAGGTCGTCAGGGCCGCGGTGGCGCCGGTTACGCCGGCGTTCCAGTTCTTGATGTCGGTGTAGTTCAAGGTGGCTTTCAGGTCGAGGTCGTTTCCGATCTTTCCGTCGTAGCCCGCCTGGTAGTGCTTTTCCTCGCGCCGGCTCGGCGCGGCGGTATTCCAGAGATTCGTTCCCACCCCAATCCTGTCCCCCTGCGGGGTCAGATAATAAGAAGTGCCGCCTGTTTGCGGAGCGATGACGGAACCACTGGCGTCCCTCAGGTAGCTCGTGAAGTTTTTATAGTCGCGCTCGGTCTTGATGTAGCGCAGGCCGGCGAAGAACTTCGATTTCGCGTCGAGCATATAGTAGAGCTTGCCGTTGAAGTATAACGCCGTTGCCGGGGTGGCTCCCTGGTGACCGATGAGGTAGGCCGGGGCGCCCGTGTTCGTCGTCGTCGGGCGCGCGCCGTAAACCGTCCCCGATGTCGCGCCGGATGCTGAAGGCGCCACGCTCGTATACGAATCGTTGTAACCCTCGAAGTCGATGTAACGAACGCTGACCGAGGCCGCGAGACCGTTATCCCAACGATCCCGGAATCCGACTTCGTATTCGTCGCGCGCGCGGTCGTCAAAGCCCTTCAGGTAGCGCGCGCGAATTTCGCGCTTTTCCGGAACCTTGGAGATGATGTTGACGACGCCGCCGATCGCGTCGCTGCCGTAGAGCGCCGACGTTGCGCCCGGCGCGACCTCGATGCGCTCGATGTCGCTCAGCGTGAGACCGATCATATTGGTCATGCCGCCGTTATAGCCATCGACGAGGCCGATGCCGTCGAGCATCACCTTGGTACGTCCGTCGCCCATCCCGCGCAGCCCGAATTGCGGCGAATGCGTGTAGACGCCGAAATCGTGAAAGCTCGCAAATCCCGGAACGCGGGTGCTCAGCGCTTCGCCGACGCTCAGCGCGCCGGAGGCTTCCAGTTTGTCCGCCTGGATGACCGTCATGCTCGCCGGCGCTTCCAGCGTGCTCTGCTCGACGCGCGCCGCCGTTACGACGATGTCGCCCAATTTTTCATCCGCGTGTGCTCCGTTGCCAAGCCCTCCCAGCATGCCCGCCAACACCATAAGTCGAAACCTCTTATCCATGATATAACACTCCTCCCTTTGTGTAAATGCGAATGCGCATTATTGCACAAATGGGAATGAGTATCATTAATTGTCCAGATCTCATCCAAAACTTTTCTCTGGTTAGAAAACCAAAAGTTCTTTCAACCCCCCTGCTCGGTCGTGTGCTCCGCGACTCGAAACCGAAAGGTTGGCCAAAGCGTCTGCTCGGTCGTGTGCTCCGCGACCCGATCTCGTTATACCGTCGTGCGAACGTGGTTTCCTCGTTATACCGTCGCTCGAAAGGGGTTTACCTCCCCCTTTACGGGGATCATCAGGCACGGGAGAGAGAAGAGCGCGCGCCAAAACATCGTGAGGGGTAAGCCGGAACACGGAAACCCTGCCGCGGCGCGGAGGAAGCGAAGATTCCGGTTTTCCCGGAAATGTCATTTCCCGCCTTCTTTCAAGCGTTCGTAGTGTTCGCATCCCTTCGGATTCTTCAAGTTGCACGCTTTTTCAAAATACGAAAACGCCTGATCGATGTCCTTTTCAACTCCGCTTCCATTTTCGTACAGGACGCCCAGCGCGCCGCAGGCCGCGGCGACCCCGCCATCACAGGATTTTTGGAATAACCCGGCCGCTTTGAAGTGGTCTTGCATAACACCCTTCCCCAAATGGTACAGGCCGCCCAAGGCGCCGCAGCCCTCGGCGTTTTCGCCATTACAGGCTTTTTGGAATAATTCGGCCGCCTTGAAGTCATCCTGTTCTACACCCTTTCCTTTTGCGTACATGAAGCCCAGCAAACTGCAATCCGTGGCAGCTCCGTCATCACAGGCTTTTTGGTATAACTCGATGGCCTTGAAATCGTCCTGTTCGACGCCAAATCCATCCCGATACATGCTAGCCAACGCGCCGCAACCCAGGGCGTCTCCATCATCGCAAGATTTTCGGTATAGCTCGATGGCCTTGGAGTTATCCCGCCTGACGCCATTCCCTCTCGCGTACATGAGGCCCAAGACGCCGCATCCCGGAGCAAACCCATCGTCACAGGACTTTTGGAGCAACTCGACGGCTTTGACATAGTCCTGTTTATCCAGATACGTGTAGCTCAAGGCAAAACAGGCTCGACCATTTCCTTTTTCGCAATCGGAGACAGTTCGATCCTCTTTTGAAATGGTTTCATTGGACGTCTGCGCATACGAGACAGAAAACACGAGGGTAAACGCTGCCGCCAGCGCCAAACAAAATTTCGCGATCCCTCTTCCTCGTTTCCCGAGGGGGCATTCCCGAGTGCCGCGGTCGGTTTTCATGATAAAAATCCTCACTACACAAAGTTTTGAGCAAGCCTCGCGCGCTTTTTAGCGAGCGATGCCAGAAGGAGCCACCCTCCATTCGAGCATGATTATTCCCGCGAGGCAGTGATATCTCCAGCCGGAATGGGTTTTCGATCAAGCTCCTCTTCGCGCGGATGATTCCGCTTTCGGACAGCACATTATCACGATTGAACCTGAATGCTGACCGCGGATAATCCGCCCGCAGGTAATCCCGTCCCTGCGGATTGCATCTTCTGGCCTGCCTCTCCGAGGGAGGTGGCGCGCGGCTTAAAGCCGCGTGATCTTGCGCGCGCGATTGAAAAAACGCCTGTCCTCACACGGCTTCAATGGGTAACACAGGGGACAAGCGCGGCCTCCAGGTTGATGGGGAACCGTGTTTTTCCCCGCCCATCCATTCGACCCTGGCGACGCTGTTTCCCTTTTGTCCTCCATACCCTCGTTCTCCAGTTTTCCGGCTGGAACGGCGACTTTTTTGAAATTTGCCCCCCTTCTCTCCTTTTACTTCGGTACATCGAAGTCCGGCGGGCGGTCGGCTGTTCAGCGTCTTGAGATTTGCGCCGCCCTGCTCGAAAAGTCACGCTATCATCCCGTCCTTGAAATCCGGATTTCCGATGACTTCTTTTCCTTTTTCCGATTGCCTGGCCATCGACCGGCGGCGCTTGCGCGCGCTGGCGCGTGAGATGCGCCCTCTGTACGGCGAGCGCCGGGAAGCCGCCGAGGCCAAGTACGAAGCGCTGTTGGAAAGTTCCCGCGCGGCCGTTTCCCTGCGGCGCGAGAATCTTCCGTGTCCAAAATTTTCTGATGACTTGCCGATCAATGCGCGGCGTTTCGAGATTGCCGAGGCAATTTCGAAAAACCGCGTCGTCGTCGTCTGTGGCGAGACGGGATCGGGGAAGACGACGCAACTGCCAAAAATCTGCCTCGAACTTAAGCGCGGAACGACCGGGCTGATCGGACATACGCAGCCGCGCCGTATCGCCGCGCGATCGACGGCTTCTCGCATCGCGCGGGAACTCGAAAGCGAATTGGGGCGTTTCGTCGGTTACAAGATTCGTTTTTCCGAACGTGTTTCGCCACAGTCCTACGTCAAACTGATGACAGATGGAATCGCGCTCGCGGAAATACACAGCGATCCGTTTTTGCTCCAATACGACACACTGATCGTCGATGAGGCGCATGAACGCAGCCTGAATGTCGATTTTCTGCTGGGTTATTTAAA